>NZ_JBSFJF010000049.1:0-60621 GCF_053597915.1 Streptomyces sp. NPDC001219
CCACCCCAGACCATTCATCTGGACCAAGACCGCCGACGAGATCCTCGACAAAGTCGCGGCCTACTGCCACCGAATCTCTGACTCAGGTCACTAGGACCCCTCGGGTCCGATTCGGCTGCGGACCGCCGTCTGGACCTCGTCCTCCTCGGCGGGGTCGGCGGCGAGCCGACGGAGTTGTTCGACGACCCGGTCGTCGCCGGTGGCAGCGTTCCGAGCGGCTAGTTCGCGGGTGGACTCCTCGCAGTCCCACAGGCACTCGACGGCGAAGCCGGCCGCGAAACCGGGGTCGGTGGCGGCGAGCGCCCCGGCGGCCCGGCCTCGGAGGTGGGAGGAGGAGGTCTCTCGGTAGATGTGCCGCAGGACGGGGGCGGCACAGGTGACGCCGAGGCGGCCGGTGCCGTCCACCAGTTCCCACAGGCCGTCCGCGTCCGGCCCCTCCTCGCGTACGGTCCTGCGCAGCGCGGCCAGCACCAGCTCGGCGTCGGCCCGCCCGCCGCGGCGGGCGAGCACCGCGGCGGCGGCCGCACCCAGCCGGTCGGCGCGCGCCGCCCAGAGGCGGGCCCGCCCGACCGCGGCCACACTGCGCATCCGCGTGAACGCGGCGAGCGCGGCGGAGACCAGGGGCTCGGAGGAGAAGGGGTCGGCCACCGCGGTCTCGATCAGTTCGAAGGCGTCCGGGTCGCCACGCTCGGCGAGGTGGTGGAGCACGGCGGCGCGGGCCGCGTCGGGGCCGGTGCGCGCGGCACGCAGCAGCTCGGGGCGGTCCTCGGGGCCGACGACGGCCCCCAGGCAGCGGGCCGCGGCGTGGTGCCGCTGCTCCGCGGGCTCCCGCCCGGGCCCCTGCTGCGCCCACTCCAGGATCTCGGTCACGCTCCAGCCGGGGCGCGGTCCGCTGGGCCGCAGCTGCCGCTGCCAGCGGTCGAAGGAGCCCTGTTCCCCGGCGGCGGCCAGGCGCGCGCCGTAGCGGGGGTCCTCGGCCCACAGCCGCCAGGGCCGGGGCTCGAAGGCGTCGCGGACGGCGGCGGCCAGCTCGGCCTCGCCGTGCTCGGTCTCGGGGAAGCGGGCCAGCACGGGGTGGGCGAGGGTCATCAGCCCGGCGTCGTCGTCACGCAGCGCGAGCTCGTCCAGAGCCCAGCGCCAGTTGCTGCCGGCCGCGGCGTAGCTGCGCAGCAGCAGCCGGGCGGCGTCCCTGCCGTACGCGGCGAGGTGACCGAGGACGGCGAGGGCGAGGCCGGTGCGCTCCTCGCCGGTGTCGACGAGGTCGTCGGGGTGGAAGAGGTGGCGTTCGATCTGCTCGAGGCCGCCGTCGAGCTGCATGTAGAGGCGGGCGTAGTAGAGCGAGCGGTTCTCGACCTGCCAGTCGCGCCGGGGGTCGCGCAGCACGCTGTCGTTGAGTGCCGCGAGCGCCTCGGCCCGCGGCGCCGCGAGGGCATGCAGGGTCCCGTCGCCGCGGCCTCGCTGAAGGAGGCCGAGCAGGGTGCCACTGGGCGCTATGTCTGGATCGAACATGAGGTCAGCATCCGGTGCGGGGGGCAGGCTGGCAACGGGATTTCCGCTGACCGGCATTCTTGCCGGTGACCGCGGGCCGTATGCCTCGTTCCCACCATGGATCGACGGGAACGCCTGCGTACGGCGGCCGAAGCCTAGCGTGGAAGCTGTTATTCCGCCGATTCGCCCCGGGGTTGCCCCAGCAGGGCCGGCGGCATATGCCGGGTGCACCACCGTATCGGGTAGTGCCAAATCCCTTACGGACCGTCGCCGCCTGTGCAACAGTCGTTACCGGCCCTCAGCCCGGCGCCGCCTGATCACGGAGTACGTCATGCCGTCCCCTCTCTTCGCGGATCACTCAGCCGACCGGCCCCCCGAGCGTGAAACGGTCGAGGCACTCATCACGCAGGCCCGCCGCCTGCGCGGCGGCCTCGACGCGGTCCGCCGGGAGTCCTCGGTGGACACCGGCCTCGCCGCCGACCCCCAGCTGCGCTGGCAGCGCGCCCTGTGCGATCTCGCGGTGCACCACCTCGACGACCTCGGCGGCCATCTCGACCAGCTGCGCGAGGGTCTGCCCACGGAGAGTGCGGACGACCCGGCGGCGGACGAGCCGCCGGCCGCCCCGCCGGAGCCCGCGCCCCATGAGCGGGGCTCGCTGCTGCGCCGGGTGGGCAGCGCCGAGTGGAACCTGCTCACCGACGAGGTCAGCTGGTCCGACGAGCTGTTCGCGATGTTCGGCCGGGCCCCGTCCGACGGCCCCCTCACCCTCGACGAGCTGCCGTCCCTGGTGCACCCCGAGGACCAGGACGGGCTGGCCACGATGGTCACGGACTGCCTGGTGGACGGCCGGCCGATCGACGGCGAATTCCGCATCGTGCGTCCGGACGAGAGCCTGCGCACGGTGCACATGGTGGGCGAGCCGGTGCTCGACGCCGACGGCAGTACCGCCTGTATGTGGGCCGTACTGCGGGACGTCAGCGAGCTGCGCCGCAGCCAGCAGGCGGTACACGAGACCCGTGACTCGCTGCACCGCGAGCGGCAGATCGCGCAGACCGAGCACCGGCTTGCGGTCGAGCTGCAGGAGGCCGTGCTGCCGCCGTGGCGCGGCTCCCTGCGGTTCCCGCACGGCGGCCCGGTGGCCCTCGACCTCGCCGGGCGCTATCTGCCGTCCGGCACCCGCGCCCTGATCGGCGGGGACTGGTACGACGCACTGCAACTCCCGGACGGCAGCACCCTGTTGAGCGTCGGCGACCTCACCGGGCACGGCGTCACCGCCACGTCCGGGATGGCGATGGTGCTCGGCGCGCTGCGCGGGATGGCGGTCGCCGGACACCGGCCGGGCCCGCTGATGGGCTTCCTCAACCAACTGCTGGACACCGCGACCCAGCCGGCGCTGGGCAGCGCGGTGTGCGGCCGGTTCGACCCCACGGCGCGGACGCTGGAGTGGGCCCAGGCGGGGCACCCCGCACCGCTGCTGTTCCGCGGCGGCACGGGGCGCGCGCTGGACCCGCCCGAGGGCGTACTCCTCGGCGCGACCTCGGGTGCGGCCTACACCCAGCACACCGAGCAGCTGGAACCCGGCGACCTCCTCGTCCTGCACACCGACGGCCTCGTCCCGCGCCGTCCGCAGAGCGCGGACACCGCTCATGAGGGTGCCGAGCGGCTCCTTGCCCTGGCGCCGCGGTTCGCCGCCGCGCGCACTGCCCAGGACAGCGTCCGCATCGTCGTCGAGGAGTTCGGCACGGCCGAGCGCGAGGACGACGCCTGTGTGCTGGTCGCCCGGGTCGGCGGCTGACACACCTCCGGGGGCGTGTCGGAGCCGGCCGAGGCCGGACCGGTGCCGTGACGGCTACCCCGGTGACGTCCGTCGGCGGACCGTCGGTGGGCTGAGGCGGCCGGGCCGCGGAGGACGGTTCGCCCTCTGCGGAGACGGATGACGCACCGTCACCCTCCGCGTCGCCGCCCGCCTCAGGCCGAGAGGTTCGTTCCGACGCCCGCCCCGATACCGGGGCCCAGGCCCGAACCCTTCGACTTGGGCTTCGCCTTCGGCAGGACATGCTGGATCTCCTCCCGCAGGTCCTGGATCTTGGCGTAGTTCGCGTACTGCCCCGTGAGCCGGAACATCTCGCGGAGCCGGTCCCATGTCCGGTGCGAGGAGTTCTCCCCGATGGACACCAGCGCCAGCCGGGCGTAGCGGTCGGCCTGTTCGGGGTCATTGCCAATGAAGCAGGCCGAGGCCATCGAGATGTAGTCGAAGATCTGCGACCGCTGGCGGCCGTTCTCCCGCAGCGTCAGCGCCCGCTTGGCGTGGTGCTGGGCGACCCGGGCGGCCGAGGCGTCGTGGTCGGCGAGGGTACGGAACGCCAGCGCCTGCATGCCGTGCAGATCCGCCTCGTCGAACATCTGCATCCAGCTCGGCGGCGGCACATCGCCCTTGTCCGAGACGAAGAGGTCCTCCGCCTCGCCCAGGGTGCGGCGCATCGCCTGGCCGTGCCCCTTGGACGCCTGCGCCCAGGCCTCGATGGTGTGCAGCATGGCGCGGGTGCGCGGCAGGGTCTCCTCGCCGGAACCGGACTGGGCCAGCTTCATCAGATCGAGCGCGTCGTCCGGGCGGCCCAGATGCACCATCTGACGGGCGGCACGGGAGAGCGCCTCGCCGGCACGGGGGCGGTCGCCGCCCTCGCGGGCCGCGTGGGCGGCGATGATGAAGTACTTCTGGGCGGTGGGCTCCAGGCCCACGTCATGGGACATCCAGCCGGCCAGCACCGCCAGGTTGGCGGCCACTCCCCACAGCCTGCGCTGGAGATGGTCGGGGTGGCGGTAGGCGAGCATGCCGCCGACCTCGTTGAGCTGGCCCACCACGGCCTTGCGCTGGAGCCCGCCACCGCGGGCCGCGTCCCAGGCACGGAAGACCTCGACCGAGCGCTCCAGGGCGTCGATCTCCTGCGACCCCACGGGGGCCGCCTCATAGCGGTCGAGGCCGATCTGGTCGAGTTCGTGGACGGAGTCGGAAGCGAACGGGTTGTCGTGGCGTGGGGCGCCGGCCGGTGTCGGGTCGGTGTGCAGCCAGTCGTACATGGCGCCGGTGAGTGCGGAACCCGCGGCGAGCGCAGCGCCCGCACCCACCAAGCCGCGTCGGTTGAGCATGAGGTCCATTCCCGTGAATTCCGTGAGGACCGCGGCGGTCCGTTCGGGAGCCCACGGCAGACCGTCCATGGCCTGCCGCTTCCCCGAGCGGCCTGTTCTCGCGAACCCGAGGTCCTCGATGGTTACGACACGGCCGAGGCGCTCGGTGAACAGGGAAGCCAGAACCTTCGGCACCGGATCGCGCGGGGTCTCCCCCATGTCGATCCAGCGCCGCACTCGTGAGGTGTCGGTCGCCAGCTGCGGATGGCCCATGGCCGCCGCCTGCCGGTTGACCAGTCTCGCCAGCTCTCCCTTGGACCAGCCGGCCAGGCCGAAAAGGTCCGCGAGACGGGTGTTCGGCTGCCTGTCCACGTCAAGCCCCCAGGTTCCTCGACTGAGTTGACAGTAACGGCCGGTGACATGGGCTGTGTCCATTCGCCAGGGTTCGCCACCCTGCGCCAGATGGTCTGCCACCCGCAGCCACGTGTTCTGTAGACATGCCGCCCCCGGCCTGGTGGCGGGACCGCATTCCCCAGGGTGCGCGCCCTTCACAGGGACCCTGGATCGGCCTTCTGCACGGGGCCCGTTCACGGGTTCTCACCACCGGGCCGGGGAGCGCACGCAACTCGCCGGCGCACGAAGGGATCTGTCTCACCCATGTATGCAGCATCGTCCGCCGTGACCACCCCCACCCGGCCGCACCGCCCGCATCCGACCGGAGGCGGGCCGTACCTCGACCCGTCACCGTCCGCGGGCACCGCGGTCAGCGGTCTCCCCGGCGGCCGTACGCGGCGGGTACAGGGGACGAGCGCCCAACCGCTCAGCGGCCGGCTCGACTTGTCCGGCCCCCAGGGCGCCCAGCTGCGCGCCGCCGTCGCCTCGGTGCACCGCATCTGCCCGGAGTTCAACCCGGTGCAGGTGCTGCGCCGCAGCGGCAGATCCGTCCTGCTCGTGGGGACGACGGGCCGGATGACCGCGGTCGCCAAGTGTTTACTGGACCATTCCCCGGCCTGGGCCGAGCGGTTCCAGCAGGAAATAAGTGCATACCGCGCATTCGTCCGGCATCGTCCGCCGGTTCGGGTGCCGCGGCTGGTGGCGGCCGACCCCGACAACTGCACGCTCGTGATGGAGCGGATGCCCGGCCGGGTCGCGGCCCTGACCCGGCACCCGTCCGAGGCCCCGCCCCGTGCGGATGTGCGGGCAGCGCTCAGCGCGATCTGCCGGATCAACCTCTGGCGTCCGCCGGCCGGGCTGTTCGACACCCCGCTGGACTACGCGGGCCGGATCGGCCGCTATCACGACCTGGGGCTGCTGACCGACCGGGACCTGGGCGATCTGCAGAAGCTGATGCACGGTCTGTCGCACACCCAGGGCCAGTTCTGTCACGGCGACGCGCTGCTGAACAACGTGCTGCTGTCCCCCGCCGGCCCGGTGCTGCTGGACTGGGACAGCGCGGGCTGGTACCTGCCGGGCTACGACCTGGCGACGCTGTGGTCGGTCCTCGGTGACGCGCCGGTGGCCCGCCGCCACATCAGCCAGCTCGCCCAGAACGCCGGACCGGCCTCCCGGGACGCCTTCCTGGTGAATCTGATGCTGGTGCTCACCCGCGAGATCCGGCGCTACGAGACCGCGGTCCAGCGGACCATGCGCGAGCCCACGCCGACGGGCGCACCGGTTCCGGGACAACCTGGTGTACCGGCGGCGGGCGAGGAGCAGCGGCTGCTCCTGCGCCGACTGCACGACGACTGCCAGATGGCGCGGCGTGCGGTAAGGGCGGCGGTCGGCACCCGCTGACCGCCGAGGGGGGACTGTGAGCGGCGCGCCCGGGCACGGGGTGCGCCGCTCACCCATGTCCGCCGGTCCCTCACCGGCTCTTCTCCTTACCGTCCGCGGGAGCCGGGTCATTGGTCCATTCCACTGACGCTCCGCGGGCCCGGCACCGCTGGGGGAAGGCTCCTCTGGAGACGCCCTGACATGCGGAATCCCGAACGGGCATGGTGATTGACGGACTGTCGGCAGACGTATGGCTCTGAGCCGACAGGGGCTCTAGTCTCGGGTCCCGCCCGTGCGGCCGTTTGCGCACCCACCGTCACACCGTCCCGGCTCGGGCCGGCTCGAGGAGGTTGCTTTGCACGAATCCGCCCCGGAAGACGAGAAGAGAGTCCGCCGCCCCGCGCTGCGGAGATCCGCCACCGCCGTCGCTGCCGCGGTACTGCTGCTGCCACTCTCGGGAGCGCCGTCCGCGCAGGCCGGGCAGCCCCGGACGGACGCGCTGCAACAGGCCTTCACCGACGCCGCCGCCCGCTTCCATGTGCCGCGCAGTGTGCTGCTCGGCGTCTCGTACCTGGAGTCGCGCTGGGACGGGCACGGCGGCGCGCCCAGCGTCTCGGGCGGCTACGGTCCGATGCATCTGACCGACGCCCGTACGGCCCTGACCCGGACACCGGAGTTCAGTGAGGGCGACGAGGACGCGCGGGGCGACGCGGCACGGGGCCGTAAGCGGGTGCCGTCCGGCGCGGCGCAGCGGGCCGCGCTGCCCGCCGAACTCCCCGCGCGGCTCCGTACCTTGCCGACGGCCGCACGGCTGACCGGGATTCCGGCCGGGAAGCTGCGCACCGACCCGGCGGCGAACGTGCTCGGCGGTGCGGCGCTGCTCGCCGCCGAGCAGCGCAAGCTGGGCACGGCCGCCGTCGCCGACCCGGCGCGGTGGTACGCCGCGGTGGCGCGCTACGGCGGCCAGGACAGTGCGCGCAGCGGCCGGGCCTTCGCGGACGAGGTGTACGCGGTGATGCGGCAGGGCCAGGCGCGCACCACCGACGCGGGGCAGCGGGTCGCCCTGGCCGCCGCGCCGGGTCTCGCACCGGACAGCGGGCAGCAGAAACGTCTCAGCGCGCCGGGCGCCCAGGCCCCGGCGGCCGCGGCCCGCCGGCTGGAGTGCCCGCGGAACGTGGCCTGCGAGTCGGTCCCGGCCCCGTACGAGGAGTTCGGGGACGGTGACTACGGCAACCACGACAAGGCGGACCGGCCCGCTGACCAGCGGGTCAGCGCCATCGTCATCCACGACACCGAGGGGTCCTGGGAGACCACGCTGAAGCTGATCAAGGACCCGGCCTATGTGTCCTGGCACTACACGATCCGCTCCGCGGACGGTCTGATCGCCCAGCACGTCCCCACCAAGGACGTCGCCTGGCACGCGGGCAACTGGTACATCAACTCGCACTCGGTCGGCATCGAGCACGAGGGCTTCCTGGCCGCGCCGGACGCCTGGTACACGGAGGCGATGTACCGCACCTCGGCCCGGCTGGTGAAGTATCTGAGCCGCAAGTACGACGTGCCGCTGGACCGGCAGCACATCCTGGGGCACGACAACGTGCCCGGCACGACGACGGCCACGATCCCGGGCATGCACACCGACCCCGGCCCGTACTGGGACTGGGCGCACTACTTCACCCTGCTGGGCAAGCCGTTCAAGGCCACCGCGGGCCAGCGAGGCGGACTGGTCACCATCCGCCCCGACTACGACGAGCACCAGCCGGTGTACACGGGCTGCACCAAGGCCGGTGACACCTGTGCGCCGCACGGTTCCACGGCGGTCCGGCTGTACAGCGCGCCGGACGAGGACGCGCCGCTGGTCAAGGACGTCGGACTGCACCCGGACGGCAGCGCCTCGACGACCGGGGTGAACGACACGGGTGCCCGCGCCACGACGGGGCAGCGGTTCGCGGTGGCCGGCCGGACCGGCGACTGGACGGCGATCTGGTACCTCGGGCAGAAGGCGTGGTTCCACAACCCGTCGGACGAGCCGGTGGCGGTGCACGCCAAGGGGCAGATCGTCACGCCGAAGGACGGCCGGCAGGAGATCCCGGTCTACGGCCGGGCGTACCCGGAGAAGGAGGCCTATCCGGCCGGGGTCCCGTACCAGGCGGTCTCCCCGCTACCGTACAAGCTCACCGCCGGGCAGCAGTACGCGGTCGGGGGCCGGATGCGGGGCGAGTACTTCTACTCACCGACCTTCGACGTCACCAAGCACGCGGTCGTGCGCGGCAAGGACGTCTACTACGAGATCCAGCTCGGGCACCGGGTCGGCTATGTGCGGGCGGCCGATGTCGAGGTGCGGAACTCGGGTTCGTAGGAGCCGGCGGGTGAGCGCGTCGCGCCCGGTGGACGGGGGAACCGTCCACCGGGCGCGACCGTGTCCGCTCCGGTGCCGAGCCGGGGTTCAGCCCTGCTGGAAGAGCTCCGCGGGCAGCGGCTTGAGCAGGGCGTAGAGGTCGTCGGTGATCGGCCGGTCCCAGCTCGCGATGGTGACCAGCACACCGTCGCTGCGGTCGAACTGGGCGCAGGAGATCCGGCTCTCGGAGCACTTGACGCGCTTGACGATCAGCAGGTTGTCCTCGTGCATCACCGGGGTGTCCTCGGTCTCCACGACCGTCACCGGTTCGTCGTTGCCGAGCGCGGCGAGGAGTTGGGCGACCTCGAAGGGCACCTGGTCGTCGTCGAGCTCGCGGGCCGGGGAGCCTTCCGGCAGATTGCCGATGATCATCGCGGGACCGCGGCCGCCGAACAGGTCGTAGCGGAGGAAGACGCCCTGGCAGCTTCCGTCGGGCGCGGGCAGCAGCCCGGCTCCGAGGTTGCCCGGCCAGTCCCCGGGGTCCATGGCGAGGACGTCGAAGTCAGGCCCGGCGGGCGTGGCTGCGCTGCGGCGGCGGAGGAAGGACATGCGGCCATCGTACGTGGCCCGGCCGGGCGCGCCGCGCCGACGTCGGGGTCGGCGACACCCGGTGCGCGGCGCCGTCGGCCGCCCGGTGGCCGGTGGTCTCAGGCCTGGTCGGCGAGGGCGCGCAGCCGGCGCAGCGCCTCGTCGGCCGCGGCATACGGCACGAAGAGGTGATCGTGGTGGAAGCCCGCGACGACGTTGCAGCTGAGGCCGGCCTGGGCGAGTGCGGTGGAGACGGCCGCGGTGAGTCCGACGGCGTCCAGTGCGGAGTGCACCCGGAGGGTGATCCAGGCGGCGACGTAGTCGTAGGCCAGGCCGGCGCGGTCGGCCTCTTCCTGGTGGACGACGAGGGTGCGGCCCTCGGGCTCGGTGACGGTGACCACCGGCGTCAGCCCTTCGGGGACCGCGCCGGGGACGCCGGCGAAGACATAGCGGCCCTCGTTGCGTTCGGGACGCATCGCGCTCAGCAGGGTCCGGAGATCGCGTTCACCCGTCATGGCACCAGCCTACGGGGCGCCGTCCCGGCCTTCCCTGCGGCGTTCGTGGTGGCGGGCGACCCGGGCGCGGTTGCCGCAGGAGGGGGTGCACCACTCCTGGCGGGCGTGGTCCTTGACGAAGTAGCGCACACAGCGCGGCGCGGGGCAGGCCCGCAGGAGGGCGCGGTCCGGCCCGTCGAGGAAGGCGAGGGCGGCGCGGGCGAGCGCGGCGACGATCCGGTCGGCGGGCGGCGGGGAGCCGGCCGGGTGCAGCCGGAGCGTGGGCCGGGCGTCCGGCTCCCAGCTGAGCCGGGGCACGGTGGGCACCAGGGCCGCGGCGGTGTTCAGCCGGGCGAGCGCCTCCGCTTCCGGGAGCAGCCGGTGGGCGTCGGCGGAGCTGGGCGGTCCCGGCCGGACGGCGCGGGCGAACAGCGACCGGACCGCGGCCCGCACCTCCCGTACGGCGGTGTGCAGCGCCGCGTCCACGGTGACCGGCTGCCCGGCGCAGTCCAGCGGCGCTGCCCTCTCGCGCGCCCAGGCCGCGAGCCCTTCCCGGTCGGCCAGGTCGTCGGCGACGCCTCCGTGTCCGTCGTGGCGGATGGTGACGGCGAGGTCGAGGGCGAGCCGTGGTGCGGTCATGGAGCTAATGGTAGCTTCCTCACTCAACCATTAGTCGGTGGAGGGGGCGGCATGACCGGCTTACGTCAACTGCCGTGCGTTCTCCGGGTGTTCGCGGGCGGGCGGCCCGGATGCGCTCCACGCCCGGCGCCCGGTGAGACGCCTGGCCTCTCGGCGCCGGACGGGCGCGGCCCCGAGCCGCCCGACAGGACGAAGGAGCTGCGGTGACCACGACGACGGAGTACGCGAGGACGGCCGAGGTGGTATGGGCCGGGATCGAGGCGGGCCAGGAGCGGCTGCGGGCCCTGCTGCCCGCGCTGACCGACGAGGCGGCGCGGGAGCCCAGCGAGCTGCCCGGCTGGTCCCGTGCCCATGTCCTGTCGCATATCGAGGGGGTCGGTCTGGCCCTGGCCCGGCAGGCCCGCTACGGACTGCGCGGTGAGCTGATCGAGCCGTACGACGGCGGCCGTCCGGCGCGCGCCGCCGCGATCGAGGCCGGAGCGCTGCGGGACGCGGCGGCGCTGCGGGAGGCCGTACGGGCCGCGCTGGCCGAGGCGTCCGCGGCCTGGGCGGCGGTCGGGCCGGCCGACTGGTCGCGGCCGGTGGCGCATCGCAACGGCGATCTGCGCGCCGCACTGCTGGCCTGGTGGCGGGAGTTGGAGATCCACACGGCGGACGCGCGGATCGGCCACGGCCCGCGGGACTGGCCGCGGGAGCTGTGCCACCACCTCCTGGACCACCTGGCGCCCCGCGTCCCCGGGGACCTGCGCCTCGTCCTGACGGCCACGGACGGCACGCCGGCACGGCGGTACGGTCCCGACGGAGCGCCGGAGGTCACCGTGCGCGGTCCGCTCACCGGTCTCGCGGCCTGGCTGGCCGGCCGCCGGCCGGACCAGCCGCTCGACTGCCGCCGGTCGGGGGCGGTGGCCCCGCTGCCCGAGTTGCTCGACTGGCCGTAGCCGCCGGGCCCCGCCTTCCGGAAGGAATCCTGCCCATGCCGCACGACGAGCCCGGCCGACCGCCCGTACTCAACCTCTGGAAGGCGGGTCTGCGGGCGGTGCCGCCCGAGGTCTGGCGGCGCACGGACTGGGAGGTGCTGATCCTCGCCGACAACGCGCTGACCGAGGTCCCGGCGGCGCTCGGACGGCTGCGGGCGCTGCACACCCTCGACCTCGGCCACAACGCGCTGACCGCGCTCCCCGACGCACTCGGTGAACTCACCGGGCTGACCCGCTTCCTCTACCTGCACGACAACCGGCTCACCGCGCTGCCGGAGAGCCTCGGCGGGCTGGACCGGCTCGGCTATCTCAACGTCGGCGAGAATCCGCTCGGGCGGCTGCCGGTGGCGCTCGGCGGGATGAGCGGGCTGGTCGAACTCCGGGTGCAGCGGGCGGAGTTGGGTGAGATCCCGGAGTCGCTGGGGAGGCTCGGGCGGCTGCGGGAGTTGTGGCTGGGCGGCAACGCGCTGACGGCGCTGCCCGGGAGCCTCGCGGGGCTGGGTGCGCTGCGGGTGCTGGAACTGCGGGACAACGCCCTCCGCCACGTCCCCGAAGCACTGTCCGGCCTGCCGCTGCTGCGCCGGATCGATCTGCGCGGCAACCGGATCACGGAGCTGCCGCCCTGGATCACGGAGCTGCCGTCGCTGGAGAAGCTCGATCTGCGCTGGAACGCCGTGCCGGACGGGGCGGAACCGGTCCTGGCGCTCCGCGAGCGGGGGTGCGTGGTGCTCACCTGACCACCGCGGCCCCTCGTGTCCCGGTGTCACGGCGTGTCCTGCGCTCCGGAAGACACCGGGAGACACGCCCGGGGTGAGCGGGAGACACGCCCTACGTGAGGTCGAACTCGCCCTCGCGCGCGTCGAGGACGAAGGCGCGCCACTCGGCCGGGGTGAAGATCACCGGCGGGATCTCGGGGCTGCGGCGGTTGCGCATCGCGACATAGCCCTCGACGAAGGCGATCTGGACACCGCCCACCCCCTGCGGGCTCGACTGCCACTCGGCCTGCGCCAGGTCGAGATCGGGCCTGGGCCCACCCACGAGCCGCTGCTCCGTGATGCTGTCGGTCACCTGTCCCGCACCTCCCGGTTCGTCGTCCGCGGTCAGCCTAACCACTGTGTCCGGAGACGGACAGAGGACGTGGCGAGGCGGTGGAGTGGTGATCCGGGGGCGGGCGCACCGGCCGGGCGCGCCGCCCCCGGCCGCGGTCAGCCGCCGGGCGTGTCGGCGCCCACCAGCCACATCGCGAAGAACTGCGAGCCGCCGCCGTAGGCGTGTCCCAACGCCGTGCGGGCGCCGTCGACTTGGTGCTCGCCGGCCCGGCCGCGTACCTGGAGGGCGGCCTCGGCGAAGCGGATCATGCCGGAGGCGCCGATGGGGTTGGTGGACAGCACCCCGCCGGAGGGGTTGACGGGGAGCGCGCCGTCGATCTCGGTGACGCCGGACTCGGTGAGTTTCCAGCCCTCGCCCTCCTCGGCGAAGCCCAGGTTCTCCAGCCACATCGGCTCGTACCAGCTGAAGGGGACGTACATCTCCACCGCGTCGATCTGCCGCCGGGGGTCGGTGATCCCGGCCTGCCGGTAGACGTCGGCGGCGCAGTCCTTGCCGGCCTGCGGGGAGACGAAGTCCTTGCCGGCGAAGAGGGTGGGTTCGCTGCGCATGGCGCCGCCGTGCACCCAGGCCGCCGGGTGCGGGGCGCGGGCGGCCCCGGCGCGGTCGGTGAGGACCATGGCGCAGGCGCCGTCGGAGGACGGGCAGGTCTCGGAGTAGCGGATCGGGTCCCAGAGCATCGGCGAGGCCTGCACCTTCTCCAGGGTGAGGTCCTTCTCGTGGAGGTGGGCGTAGGGGTTCTTGAGGGCGTTGCGGCGGTCCTTGTAGGCGACGAGGGAGCCGATGGTGTCGGGGGCTCCGGTGCGCCTCATGTACGCGCGGACGTGCGGGGCGAAGAAGCCGCCGGCGCCGGCGAGCAGCGGCTGCTGGAAGGGGACCGGCAGGGACAGGCCCCACATGGCGTTGGACTCGGACTGCTTCTCGAAGGCGAGGGTCAGGACGGTGCGGTGGACGCGGGCGGCGACGAGATTGGTGGCGACCAGGGCGGTGGAGCCGCCGACCGAGCCGGCGGTGTGCACCCGCAGCATGGGTTTGCCGACGGCGCCCAGGGCGTCGGCGAGGTACAGCTCGGGCATCATCACGCCCTCGAAGAAGTCGGGGGCCTTGCCGATCACCACGGCGTCGATGTCCGCCCAGGTCAACTCGGCGTCGTCCAGGGCGCGCCGGGCGGCCTCGCGGACGAGTCCGGCGAGGGAGACGTCGTGCCGGGCGGCGACGTGCCGGGTCTGTCCGATGCCGATGACGGCCACGGGCTCCTTGCTCATCACTCACCCTCCAGGACGGCGACCAGGTTCTGCTGCAGGCACGGCCCCGAGGTGGCGTGCGCGAGGGCGCGGTCGGACGCGCCGCTCTGGATGCGGGCGGCGGCCTCGCCCAGGCGGATCAGCCCGGTGGCCATGACGGGGTTGGCGGCGAGCGCGCCGCCGGACGGGTTGATCCGGACCGTGCTGTCCGGCGCGTCGAGCTTGAGTGCCCGGCGCAGCACGACCTCCTGGGAGGCGAACGGGGCGTGCAACTCGGCGGTGTCGACCGGCCCTTGGAAGGCCCCGGCGCGCTCGGCGGCGAGCCGGGTGGAGGGTGAGTCGGTGAGGTCGCGGACGCCCAGGCCGTGTGCCTCGATGCGGTGGTCGAGGCCGCGTATCCAGGCGGGGCGGTCGGTCAGCCGGCGGGCGGTGTCACCGGCGGCGAGCACGACGGCCGCCACACCGTCGCCGATGGGCGGGCAGTGGCCGGCGCGCAGCGGGGCGACCAGCTGCTCTCCCGTGGGGACCGCGCCGCGCAGCTGGGCATGGGGGTTGTCGCCGGCGTCGGCGCGGCTGCGGGCGGCGATCGCGGTCAGCTCGCGCTCGTCGGTCAGTCCCGCGTCGATCAGCGCCTGGGCCTGGAGGGCGGCGAGCGCGACCGCGTCGGGCCACAGCGGCGCCACGTAGTAGGGGTCGAGCTGGCGGGTGAGGACCTCGCGGACGTCGCCCGGCGAGGACTTGCCGTACGCGTAGACCAGCGCGGTGTCCGCCTCGCCGGTGAGGAGCTTCACCCAGGCCTCGTACAGCGCCCAGGCGCCGTCCATCTCGACATGGGACTCGGAGATGGGCGGCCAGGCGCCGACGCCGTCCAGGGCCATGGTGAAGGAGAAGGCGCGGCCGGCGAGGTAGTCGGAGGAGCCGGAGCAGGTGAAGCCGATGTCCCGGGCCGCCAGGCCGGTCCGGTCCAGCACCTCGTGCAGGACCGGCATCAGCATCTCGACCTCGGAGGTCTCCGCGCTGTCGCGGACGTGATCGCTCTGCCCGAAGGCGACGATGGCGACCTCGCGCATCAGATCAGCTCCTTGTAGCTGTCGTAGTCGGCGTCGGGTTCGCCGGTGGGGCGGTAGTGGTCGGGGAAGCGGCCGTCCCCGGTCCATACGGGTTCCACCCGCAGCCCCATGCGGACCCGGTCGTACGGGATGCCGCCGATCCGGGCGTGCAGGGCCAGGTCGGCGCCGTCCAGGGCGATGTGGGCGTAGACGTAAGGGACCTCGATGTCGAGGTTCCTGGCCTTGATGTTGACGATGCAGAAGGTGGTGACGGTGCCGCGGGGGCCGACCTCGACCTGGGTGTCGGTGGCGAGGCCGCAGGTGGGGCAGGCGCCGCGGGGCGGGACGTAGACCTTGTGGCAGGAGGGGCAGCGTTCGCCGGTGATCCGGTGGTCCGCGAGGGCCTGGAGGTAGCGGGACTGGGCACGGCCGGGCGCGTAGGTGTAGTCGAGCCGGGCGGGGGCGGTGATGCCGGTGACGGGGTCGGCGAACTCCCCGCCGTGCGGGGCCGGTTCGCCGTCGCTGCCAGGTCGGTCGTCCGGTTCGAAGCAGGCGAGGTCGGTGATCGCGCCGGTGCGGTGGGCGGCCCAGCGGACGCGGACCCGCATGCCGGTGTGCACGGCGTCGGGGCCGGGGGCGTCCAGCGCGTGCAGCAGCGCGGTGTCGGCGCCGTCGAGCCGGACCAGGACCCAGGCGAAGGGGGTGGTGAGCGGCTGGCCGCGGCGGGGGGACGGGTTCCAGGCCCAGGTGGTGACGGTGCCGCGGCTGCCCACCTCGACCAGCTCGCGGATCTCCTCGGCGGTGACCGGGTCGTACTCGGTGGGCGGCACGATCACCCGGCCGTCGCTCCCGGTGACACCGAGGACGGTGCGCTCACGCAGCCCGGTGAGGAAGGCGCTCTGGACGGGGCCGAGCGAGCGGGTGAAGGGGAACTCCACGACGAGGGGGGCCGTGAGGGCCTCGGACATACGGGACTCCTAGGGGGTGTCGTTCGGATCATGGCGGGCTCGCGGGGTCTGGCACGCACGCTCGCCGCGTTGTCGTCACTCCTCCCCAAGCTCTCGGCTTCGCTCGAGCAGGGGAGGCCCCAACCGCTCCGCGTCGACTCCCTCCTCCGCCTTGCGATCGCACGCACCAGACCCCGCTCCCTGATCCGCCCTGATCCAAACGACACCCCCTAGGCTCAGGCCCGCCGGTAGACGGGCGGGCGCTTCTCCGCGAAGGCCCGGGAGCCCTCTTTGGCGTCGGCGGTGTCGAAGACCGGCCAGCCGCGGGCGAGTTCGGCCGCCAGCCCGTCGGACTCGGTCATCCCGGCGGTCTCGTAGACGGAGGCCTTGACGGCCTCGACGGCCAGCGGTCCGCAGCCGTTGATCAGTTCGGCGATCTCCAGGGCCTTGTCGCGTGCGGTCCCCGTCGGCACGACATGGCCGATGAGGCCGATGCGCGCGGCCTCGTCCGCGGTGTAGGGGCGGCCGGTGAGCAGCATCTCCAGGGCGTGGGTGCGGGGGATCTGGCGGGCGAGGCGGACGGTGGAGCCGCCGATCGGGAACAGTCCGCGCCGGACCTCGAAGAGCCCGAAGGTGGCGCTCTCCCCGGCGACCCGGATGTCGGTGCCCTGGAGGATCTCCGTCCCGCCCGCGACGCAGTGCCCCTCGACGGCGGCGATCACGGGTTTGCGGGGGCGGTGGTGGCGCAGCATCGCCTTCCAGTGCAGGTCCGGGTCGGCGCGCAGCCGGTCGCGGTACCCCTCGCCGGCCATCCCGTCGCCCGCGAGGGCCTTGAGGTCCATCCCGGCGCAGAAGGTGCCGCCGGCGCCGGTGAGGACGATGGAGCGGACCGCGTCGTCCTCGTCGGCGGCGATCCAGCCGTCGTACAGGCCCACCAGCATCGGCAGCGAGAGCGCGTTCTTCGCCTCCGGCCGGTTGAGGGTGAGCACCAGTGTCGCGCCGACGCGCTCCACCGAGAGATGTTCCGTACCACCCATGTTCCGTCCTCCCGTCTCACGACGAGAACAGGTTGCAGTAGCCGCACGGCGACTTCAAGGCTTTTCTGACAGACAGTCAGATTTCTTGTCCGGGGCCCTTCCCTGCTCCTCGCGGCGGCGCTCTAATGACCGCCAAGCCGACGCCCGCCCGGTCTGGAGGAGACGTGGAGTACAACCTTGCCGACCTCTTCGAGTCGATCGTCGACACGGTCCCCGACCGCGAGGCGCTGGTGTACGCCGACCATCCCGGGACCGGCGCCGAGCGGCGGCTGACGTACGCGGAGCTGGACCGCGCCGCCAACCGCCTGGCCCATCACCTCGCCGATCACGGCATCGGCCCCGGCCGGCACGTCGGACTGCACCTCTACAACGGCGTCGAGTACCTCCAGGCCGCCTACGCCTGCCTGAAGATCCGCGCCGTCCCGGTCAACGTCAACTACCGCTATGTGGAAGAGGAGTTGGCCTACCTCTACCGGGACGCGGACCTGGCGGCGCTGGTCTTCGACGCGGAGTTCACCGCGCGGGTGGCCGCCGCCCTCCCCCAGGCCCCCGGTTTACGGCACCTCGTCCGGGTCGGCACCCCGCCGGACGGCGCCCCCGAGCCGCGGATCGCGCCCGTCGCCCTCGCGGACGCGGAGGCCGCCGGCTCCCCCGCCCGCGGCTTCGGCCCGCGCTCCGCCGACGACCGGATCGTCATCTACACCGGCGGCACCACCGGTCTGCCCAAGGGCGTGATGTGGCGCCACGAGGACATCTTCTTCTCCGGGATGGGCGGCGGGGCGCCGACCGGCGAACCGGTCAGCCGGCCGGAGGAGCTGGCCGAGCGGGTCGCGGCCGGGGGCGACGGCCTGGTCTTCTTCCCCACGCCCCCGCTGATGCACGGCACCTCCACCCTCACCGCGTTCATCGCCTTCCACTTCGGCCAGAAGGTGGTCATCCACCGCAAGTACGTGCCCGAGGAGGTGCTGCGGACCATCGAGCGGGAGCGGGTCACCAGCGTGTCCCTGGTCGGCGACGCGATGCTGCGGCCGCTCGTGGACGCGCTCGGCGGGCCGCTCAGGGACACCGACTGCTCCTCGCTGTTCAGCGTCAGCAGCTCCGGCGCGATCCTCTCGGAGACCGTACGCGCCCAGTTCAGCGCGCTGGTCCCGGACGTCATGCTGCTCAACAACTTCGGCTCCTCCGAGTCCGGGTTCAACGGCACCGCCACCGAGGACTCCGGCCCCGACAAGGGCTTCCGCCTCCAGGTCAACTCCCGTACGGCGGTGGTCGACCCGGCGACGTACGAGCCGGTCACGGTCGGCGAGGTGGGCCGGATCGCGCTGCGCGGACATGTACCGCTGGGCTACTACAACGACCCGAAGAAGACCGCCGAGACCTTCTTCGAGGCGCACGGCGACCGGTGGGTGCTGCTGGGCGACATGGCCACCGTCGACGAGGGCGGCATCGTCACCGTCCTCGGCCGGGGCTCGCAGTGCATCAACTCCGGCGGCGAGAAGATCTATCCGGAGGAGGTCGAGCAGGCGCTGAAGGCGCATCCGGACGTCTATGACGCGCTGGTGGCGGGCGTGCCGGACGAGCGGTGGGGCCAGCGGGTCGCCGCCGTGATCCAACTCCGGCCGGGATCGGCAGAGCTGGCGCTCCCGGAGATCCAGCTCCACTGCCGGACGCGGCTGGCCGGTTACAAGATCCCGCGGACCGTGGTCCTCACCGACCACATCCGGCGCTCCCCCAGCGGCAAGGCGGACTACCGCTGGGCGAGGGCGGTGGCGGCGGGCGAGCGGACGGGGTGAGCGGGCGGGGGCCATCCGACCGGGCGGGCCGACCGGCCGGGGGTGCGTCGACCCCGGACCTCAGCCCCCGTCGCAGACCGACCGCAGGGAGCGGGCCAGCGCGGCCGTGTGCAGCCCGTCCAGATGCCGCTCATGGCGTACCCGCACGGCGGCCGTGGTCAGCAGCGGAGCGCAGTACGGCGCCGAACGGGCGGACGGGGAAGCGGCGATGGCCCGGACCAGCTCGCCGTTGACGCGGTTGATCTCCTTCCGTACCTCACCGAGATCGGGCCGCTCGGTGGGCGCCCGGCCGGGGTCCGCCTCCCATACGCGGTGCAGCCCACGCTGCACGACCTTGCTCGCCTCGATCTGGTCCCGGAAGATCCGCACCGTGGCCGCCGGATCGGCGCCCAGCTCCCGGGCCTGTGCCGCCACCGACCGCAGCACCTCCCGCTCCCGGGCCGGGTCGTCGACCGGCCCGCCGGTGCCCCACTTCGCCGCGGCCACCAGATCACCGGTGGCCAGCCGCTCGGCGGACAGCGCGGCGAGCGGCCGGAGCCGGCCGTACGGGCCGTGCGCGGTGGCGGTGGCCGGCGCGCCGGCCACGGATGGCGGGGCGGCCGCGGACCACGGGGCGGCCGGCGCCGCGACGGCCCCCGGGGCACCGGCGCAGAGGGCGGTCACGGCGACACCGGCGAGCAGGGCGCTCCGTAGCGAGATCGAGGGGGTCAGCTGCACGGTCGGGCCTTTCTCGGACCTCAGGGCCCGAGAGGGGCCGCGGGGAGGGCGTACGGCGGCGAGCGTAGGGCACAACCGGGCGGACGGGCCCCGCGCACCGCGCACCGCGCGGCAGGCTACGGACGCGGCGCGAGGAAGGAGTTGACCGCGGCGAGGAACTCCCCGGGACGCTCCTCATGGACGAGGTGCCCGGCGCCCTCGACCGTGACCAGCCGGGCGTCGGGAATCCGCTCGGCCAGCTCGTCGAGGTGTCCCTGCGGGATGTGGCTGGTCTCGCCGCCGCCGATGACCAGGGTCGGTGCGGTGATCTTCCCCAGCGCCTCCCACCACACGGGGTCGGGTGCGTTGCGGTCCGCCACCACCGCGACCTTGGCCTGCCAGTCGAACGGCTGCGGGCCGCGCGGCGGCTCCGGTACCTCCTGCGGCGGGTCGGCGGGCAGCGGCGGGGGCACCTCTTCCAGGACCAGCTGGGACACCAGCTCCGGGCGCTCCGCCGCCACCAGCAGGGCGGCCAGCGCGCCCAGCGAGTGCCCGATGAGGGTCACCCGCTCCAGACCGAGCGCCTGGAGGAAGCCGATCACGTCGTCCCGCCACTGCGCGACGCCGTAGTCGCCCGGCCAGTCGCTGTGGCCGTGGCCGCGCTGGTCGAGGGCGAACACCCGATGGGTGCCGGCGAGCCGTCCGACCACGCCGCGCCAGTCCTCGCCGTCCTCACCGAGGCAGTGCAGCAGCACCGCCGGGGGCGCCTCCTCCTCCCCCCAGACCCGGTATGCCAGCTGGACCGCACCGACCTGCACTTTCTGGACGTCACTCATGCGCTGGACGCTACCCGTGAGCCGGCTGCGCCACGCCCCTTGACGTGTTCGCCGCGCGCTGATTACTTGGATCAGCATGCGGCTACCGAATGATCGGTAGGGACACGAGGCGGTGAACTCCATGCCGGAAGCGACGACGGGCCATGAGACCTTCGACGAGGTGGAACGGCTCTCCGGGGACGCGTTGCACGCACTGCAACTGACCCGGCTGCGCGCCTCGTTGCAGCATGCCTACGACCACGTCCCGTTCTACCGGGAGTCCTTCGACCGGGCCGGGGTGCATCCGCAGGACTGCCGCTCGCTCGGCGATCTCGCCCGTTTCCCGTTCACCGTCAAGGACGATCTGCGCGCCCAGTACCCCTTCGGGATGTTCGCCGTCCCCAAGGAGCAGGTGCGCCGGCTCCATGCCTCCAGCGGCACCACCGGCCGCCCGACCGTCGTGGGCTACACCGAGCGCGATCTGGCGCACTGGGCGGAGGTGGTCGCCCGCTCCCTGTACGCGGCCGGCGGCCGGCCCGGTCACACCGTCCATATCGCTTACGGATACGGGCTGTTCACGGGTGGACTGGGCGCCCACTACGGCGCGGAGCGGCTCGGCTGCACGGTCGTTCCGGCCTCCGGCGGGATGACCGCCCGCCAGGTGCAGATCATCCAGGACTTCCGCCCCGAGATCATCATGGTCACGCCCTCGTACATGCTCACGCTGCTGGACGAGTTCGAGCGGCAGGGCGTCGATCCCCGTACGACCTCGCTCCGGGTGGGCGTCTTCGGCGCCGAGCCCTGGACCCAGGAGATGCGCCGCGAGATCGAGGAGCGCTTCGCGATCGACGCCGTGGACATCTACGGCCTGTCGGAGGTCATGGGGCCGGGCGTCGCCCAGGAGTGTGTGGAGACCAAGGACGGGCTGCATGTGTGGGAGGACCACTTCTATCCGGAGGTGGTCGATCCGCTCACCGGTGAGGTGCTGCCGGACGGGGCGCACGGCGAGCTGGTCTTCACCTCGCTCACCAAGGAGGCGATGCCGGTGATCCGCTACCGCACCCGGGATCTGACCCGGCTGCTGCCGGGCACCGCCCGCCCCGCCTTCCGCCGGATGGAGAAGATCACCGGACGCTGCGACGACATGATCATTCTGCGCGGCGTCAATCTCTTCCCCGCGCAGATCGAGGAGATCGTGCTGCGCACCCCCGGCATCGCCCCGCACTTCCAGCTCAGGCTGGCCCGGGAGGGCCGGATGGACCGGCTGACGGTGCGGGCCGAGGCCCGGGCGGAGGCGACCTCCGAGGAACGCGCGGCAGCCGTCGGGCTGATCGCGCGCAGCGTCAAGGAGGGCATCGGGGTCTCGGTCGCGGTGGAGATCGTCGACCCCGAGACCCTGGAGCGTTCGGTCGGCAAGATCAAGCGCATTGTGGACACCCGGCCGCGGGACACCGCCTGACGGCAGTCGGCCTGACCGGGGCCGCTCGGCGGGAGGCAGCGGCAGCGGCCGGATGCGCAGGCCGGACCGGGTCAGGTCATCGTCGGGTCGCCCTTGATCAGCGCGAACGGGGCTCCCGCCGGGTCCATGACCATGGCCAGCCGGCCGACGCCGGGGGCGTCGGTGGGCGGGATCAGGACCGTGGCGCCATGGCCGGTGGCCGCGGCGAAGGTGGCGTCACAGTCGGTCACGCCGAAGTACGGGTGCCACTCCGAGGTCGAGCCGGCCCGCAGGTTCTCCTCCGGCAGCTGCATGATGCCGCCCTGCCCCGAGTCGTCCCCCCGGCCGCCGCCCGGTGCGGACACCACGGAGTAGACGAGGTCGCCGCCCATCGGCATGTCCTGACAGTCCCAGGAGAAGACCGAGCGGTAGAAGTCCTTCGCCGCGGCCGCGTCGGTGGTGTACAGCTCCGTCCAGCACAGGGTGTTGGGCTCCATCACCCGCTCCAGGCCCTGGACGTCTCCCGGCTGCCATACCGCGAAGTCGCCGCCGGCCGGATCGGTGAAGGCGGCCAGCCGGCCCGCGGTGAAGACGTCCATCGGCGGGACCCGCACCGCGCCGCCGGCCTGCTCCACCGCCTTGCCGGTGGCGTCCGCGTCGGGTGTGTGGAAGTACACCGTCCAGGCGGAGCGGGCGCCCTCGTCCATCAGCGGGCCGATGGCCGCCACCGTGCGGCCGTCCAGCTGGAAGAAGCCGTACCCGCCGGCGTCCGGGCCGGCCGACCGGAAGCTCCAGCCGAACACGGCGGAGTAGAAGGAGACGGCGGCGTCGATGTCGGGGGCTCCCAGGTCGAGCCAGTTCGGGGTGCCCGGGACGTAGTCGGTGGTCAGCATGGCGGGGCCTCCGTTGCACGGATCACGGCGTGCACGGCGGTGTGCGCGCCGTTTCTCAGCATGGCAGGGGGCACTGACAGCCGCCCTTCACGCACGCCGCGCCGGGCCCGGCTCAGGGCGCGCCGAACCGCGCCCGCAGCTCGCGCTTGAGGACCTTGCCGCTGGCGTTGCGCGGCAGCGCGTCCACGAACACCACCCGTTTGGGGGCCTTGAACGGTGCCAGGCGGGCGCGGGCCGCGTCGATCAGCTCCCGCTCCCCCACCGCGTCGCCGTCCGCGCCGTCCGCGCGCCGTACGACCACCGCCGTCACCGCCTCGATCCAGCGCTCGTCCGGCAGCCCGATGACCGCGACCTCGGCCACCTGCGGATGCTCGTAGAGCACGTCCTCCACCTGGCGCGAGGCGACCAGGACGCCACCGGAGTTGATGACGTCCTTGACCCGGTCGACCACGGTGAAATAGCCGTCCGCGTCACGGACGGCGAGGTCCCCGGAGTGGAACCAGCCGTCCCGGAACGCCTCGGCGGTCTCCTCCGGCTTCTCCCAGTAGCCGGTGCACAGCTGGGGTGACCGGTAGACGACCTCGCCGCGGGTGCCGTCGGGCACCTCCCGGCCCGCCTCGTCCACCACGCGTGCCTCGACGAACAGCACCGGACGCCCGCAGGAGTCCATCCGGCCCTCGTGCTCCTCCGGGCCGAGCACGGTGGCCAGCGGCCCGATCTCGCTCTGCCCGAAGCAGTTGTAGAAGGCGAGGCCGGGCAGCCGGGCGCGGAGCCGTTCCAGGACCGGCACCGGCATGATCGAGGCCCCGTAGTAGGCCTTGCGCAGTCCGCTCAGCTCCCGGGTGGTGAAGCCTGGGTGGTTCGCCAGCGCGATCCACACGGTCGGCGGCGCGAACAGACTGTCCGCCAGGCCCGCTTCCACCAGGTCGAAGATCCGCTCCGGGTCGGGCCCGTCCAGGATGGTGTTCTCCGCGCCCACCGCCAGATACGGCAGCAGGAACACATGCATCTGCGCGGAGTGGTAGAGCGGCAGCGAGTGCACCGGCCGGTCCGTCTCCTTCAGGTCGAGGGCGACGACGGCGCTGGTGTACTCGTGCACCAGGGCGCGGTGCGTCATCATCGCGCCCTTGGGCAGCGCGGTGGTTCCGGAGGTGTAGAGGAGCTGGACGAGGGCGTCGTCGGGCACCTCGGCCACCGGGTCCGTGGTTTCGGGCCCCGCCTCCACCGGCCCGTCGCCCGCGGCCTCTTGCCGGGCCGCGAGCCGCTCCAGCAGTCCGCCGGACGTCCCGTGGAAGGGCATGGCGCGTACGGAGTCCGGCAGCCGGTGCGCGAGCGCGACGTCGGTGAGCACCAGCGCGCTGCCCGACTGGTCCAGGAGGTAGCGCAGATCCTCGCCGGTCAGACCGTGGTTGACCGGTACGTGCACCAGTCCGGCGCGGGCGCAGGCCAGGAAGCCGATCAGATACGCGTCGGAGTTGTGCCCGTAGGAGGCGACCCGGTCGCCGGGCCGCAGGCCGTCCGCCAGCAGTACCCGGGCCGCGGCGGTCACCGCGTCGTCCAGCTCGCTATAGGTCCAGCAGCGGTCCGCGTACCGCACCGCGGTCCGTCCGGGCACCCGGCGGGCGCTGCGTCGCAGGACTCCGTCGACCGTGTTGCTCCGCGCTTGCGTCATGGCGCGATCCTGGGCCGCGTCTCCCGCCGGGTCAAGGCACCCGGCGGGGCGTCCGGCGCCGGCGGGCCGTACGGGCGGGCGGGGTGCGCCGGTTACAGGGCGCGCTCCCTGCCCTCCCAATACGGTTCCCGCAGCCGCCGCTTGTAGAGCTTGCCGTTGGGGTCGCGCGGCATGGCGGCGGTGAAGTCGAGCGACCTGGGCCGCTTGTAGCCGGCCAGGTGGCGGGCGCAGTGGTCCAGGATCTCCGTCGCCAGTGCGGGCGACGGCGGATGGCCCTCGGCGGGTTCCACGACGGCCTTGACCTCCTCGCCCCAGTCGTCGTGCGGGATGCCGAAGGCGGCCGCGTCGGCGACCGCGGGGTGGCTGAGCAGGGCGGACTCGATCTCGGCGGGGTAGATGTTCACCCCGCCCGAGATGATCATGTCGATCTTGCGGTCACGGAGGAAGAGATACCCGTCCTCGTCGAGGTAGCCGAGGTCGCCGACGGTGAAGAAGTCACCGATCCGGTTCTTCTGGGTCTTGCCCTCGTCCTTGTGGTAGCGGAAGCCACCGGTGGTCATCTTCATGTAGACGGTGCCGAGTTCGCCCGCGGGCAGGCGGTTGCCGTCGTCGTCGAAGACGGCCAGTTCGCTGATCGGCCAGGCCTTGCCGACGGTCCCGGGCTTCTTCAGCCAGTCCTCGGCGGTCGCGAAGGCGCCGCCGCCCTCGCTCGCCGCGTAGTACTCCTCGACGCAGGCGCCCCACCAGTCGATCATCGCGCGTTTGACGTGGTCGGGGCAGGGGGCCGCGCCGTGGATGGCGTGCCGCATCGCGCTCACGTCGAACGCCGCCCGGGTCGCCTCCGGCAGCGCGAGGAGCCGGTGGAACTGGGTGGGCACCATATGGGTGTGGGTGCAGCGCCGCTCGTCCATCAGGGCCAGCATGCGCTGCGGTGTCCACTTGTCCATCAGGACGAGGCGGTGGCCGATGTGCAGGGAGGCGCCGGCGAACTGGAGCACGGCCGTGTGGTAGAGCGGCGAGCAGACCAGGTGGACGTTGTCGTCGAACGGGGTGATGCCGAAGATGCCGAGGAAGCCGCCGAGGTGGGAGTCCTCGGGCGGGGTGCCGGGCAGTGGGCGGCGGATGCCGCGCGGGCGTCCGGTGGTGCCCGAGGTGTAGTTCATGACCCAGCCCAGGGTGCGGTCGGCGGGCGCGGACTCCGGCTGCCCGCCGAGGAGTTGGCCGTACGGCCGGAAGCCGTCGGCCGTACCCACGGCGTAGCGGTGGGAGGCGGGCAGCTCCGCCTCGTCCGCGGCGTCCCTGGCCGCCTGCGCGAACCGCTCGTGCGCGATCAGCACCTTCGCCCCGGAGTCGGCCACGATCCAGGCGATCTCCGGGCCGACCAGGTGGTGGTTTACGGGGACGAGATAGAAACCGGCCTGGGACGCGGCGAGGTACGCGGTGAAGAACTCGACACCGTTGGGGAGGACCACGGCGAAGGCGTCGCCGCGCTCCAGGCCCGCCGCGCGCAGCCCGTGGACCAGCTGGTTGCACGCGGCGTGCAGCCGGCCCGCGGTCCACTCCTCGCCGTCCGGGGCGATCAGGACCGTACGGTCCGGGTCGGCGGCGGCCTGCGCCCAGAAGCCGTTGGGCGGTGGGGAGTCGGTGCTCATTCCGCTGTCCTCCTCGGGTTCACGCGCGTCCGGCGATGCGGTTGATCCGGTCGATGGCCCGCTCGAAGCCGCGGGTCAGCTCGTCGAAGACGGCCTGTACGCTGCGCTCGCTGTTCATCCGGCCGACGATCTGGCCGACCGGGGTGCCCAGCAGCGGTTCGACCTCGTGCCGCTGGATACGGGAGTTGGCCTCGGCGACCAGCAGGCCCTGCAGCGGCATGGGGAGGGCGCCCGGCCCGCTCGGGTCGTCCCAGGCGTCGGTCCATTCGGTGCGCAGCTGACGAGCGGGTTTGCCGGTCAGGGCGCGGGAGCGGACGGTGTCACCGGGGCCCGCGGCGAGCAGTTTCGCGGTCAGTCGCCGGGAGTGCAGCTGGGCCTCCTCGGTCGTCAGCCAGAGCGAGCCCAGCCAGACGCCCTGCGCGCCGAGGGCGAGCCCGGCGGCGATCTGCTCCCCGGTGCCGATGCCGCCGGCGGCGAGCACCGGCAGCGGGTCGACGGCGGCCACCACCTCCGGGGTGAGCACCATCGTGGCGATCTCCCCGGTGTGCCCGCCCGCCTCGTAGCCCTGGGCGACGACGATGTCGATACCGGCGTCCCGGTGGTGCCGGGCGTGCCGGGGGCTGCCGGCCAGCGCGGCGACGAGGACGCCGTGCTCGTGGGCGCGCCGTACGACATCGGCGGGCGGTGAGCCGAGGGCGTTGGCCAGCAGCTTGATCGGGTAGTCGAAGGCCACGTCGAGCTGGGTACGGGCGACCTCCTCCATCCAGCCGGTGATCCGCCAGCCGGACGTCTCGCCCGCCGCG
This sequence comes from Streptomyces sp. NPDC001219, assembly GCF_053597915.1. Taxonomy (NCBI): domain Bacteria; kingdom Bacillati; phylum Actinomycetota; class Actinomycetes; order Kitasatosporales; family Streptomycetaceae; genus Streptomyces; species Streptomyces sp. NPDC001219. The sequence continues at coordinate 26,570 of NZ_JBSFJF010000049.1, forward strand.
AGCTCCGGTACCCGGTGCTTGTCCAGCAGGTCGGCGACGAAGCGGCGGTGCCCCTCCGGGATCATCGCCTCGACCTCGGCCTCGCTGACGCCGGCCACCTTCCTGGCGGGCATCACCACGTCGAGCCCGTAGGGCAGCCCGTCGGTGTGCTCCTGCATCCAGTCGAGGTCGCGCGCCAGTTCGTCCGGCGCGGTGTAGCGGACCGCCCCGAGCACCCCGAACCCGCCGGCCCGGGTGATCGCCGCGGCGACCGCGGGAAAGGGCGTGAACCCGAAGACGGCGTGCTCGGCTCCCAGCGTGTTGCTCAGCTCCGTCTGCATGGGCGCAGGATGCCGCAGCGGGCCGCACGAGGGAAGAGATTTTCTGATGCAGCGTCAGAAACTCGTCCTGGGCTATGACTTCACCGATTCTGGCGACCGCTTGACCTCAACCGCACGGTGACCGTCAGCCGGGAGCGGGCTCACCGGCAGCTGGCGGCCTTCATGGACGAGCGGGCCGCGGACGCGGTGCTCGATCTGACCGGCGGGGACGTCAACGAGGGCCTGCTGAGGGTGCGTGACACCGTGCCGCGCGTCACCGGCTCCCCCGCCAGGACGTTCCGGCAGTGGGCCCGGGAGCATGCGGACGCCTTCCGCTGAGCCGGCCGCCGGGCCCGCCGCTCACCCCTCCTCCAGTACCGCCATCGCCGCGTTGTGCCCCGGGATGCCGCTCACTCCGCCGCCGCGCGGCGCGCCCGCGCCGCACAGGAGGACGGTGGGGTGGGCGGTCGCCACGCCCCAGCGGGCCGGGACGGTGTCCTCGGCGGAGGGCTCGGCCTCCGCGTACGGGAAGGCCAGGTCGCGGTGGAAGATGTTGCCACCGGGCAGGCCCAGCTCACGGTCCAGGTCGAGGGGGGATCTGGCCTCGATGCAGGGGCGGCCGTCGGCGTCGTGGGCCAGGCAGTCGGCGAGGGGTTCGGCGAGGTGGCTGTCGAGTTCGGCGAGGGTGGCCGCCAGCAGGCGGTCGCGGGTGGCGGCGTGGTCGGCGGTATCGGCGGCGAACAGCCGCGCGGGGGCGTGCAGACCGAAGAGGGTGAGCGTCTGGTAGCCCTGGCGGACCAGGTCGGGGCCGAGGATGGAGGGGTCGGTGAGGGAGTGGCAGTAGATCTCGGAGGGCGGGGCCGTGGGCAGGGCGCCGGACGCGGCCTGCTGGTAGGCCTCCTCCAGCTGGCGGTAGCCCTCGGCGATGTGGAAGGTGCCGGAGAAGGCCTCCCTCGGGTCGACCTGGGTGTCCCGTAGCCGCGGCAGCCGGGTGAGCAGCATGTTGACCTTGAGCTGGGCGCCCTCGGCGGGCGGCGGCGGGGCCTCGCCCATGAGGCGGGCCAGTTCCCGCGGGGAGGCGTTGACCAGGACCCGGCGGGCGCCGACGGTGCCCTGGTCGCAGGTCACCTCGGCGGTCCGGCCGTCCGTCGCGATGCCGGTCACCGCGCACTCGGTGACGATCTCGGCCCCGGCCCGGCGGGCGGCGTCGGCCAGCGCGTCGGTGAGGGCGCCCATGCCGCCGATGGGGACGTCCCAGTCACCGGTGCCGCCGCCGATCACGTGGTAGAGGAAACAGCGGTTCTGACGCAGCGACGGGTCGTGCGCGGTGGCGAAGGTGCCGATCAGGGCGTCGGTGAGCACCACCCCGCGGATCAGGTCATCGCTGAAGGTCTCCTCGACCAGCTCACCCAGGGGGCGTTCGAACAGCGCGTCCCAGAGGGCGTCGTCGTCGATACGGGCGCGCAGCGCGCCGCGCGAGGGGAGCGGCTCGGTCAGGGTGGGGAAGACCCGCTCGGCCAGCCGCTGCGTACGGCCGTAGAAGCCCTGCCAGGCGGTGAACTCGGCGTCGGAGCCGGTGAGTTCGGCGAAGGCCTTACGGGTCCTGGCCTCGCCGCCGCCGACCAGGAGTCCGGTGGGGCGGCCGTCGCGTACGGCGGGGGTGTACGAGGAGACCGTGCGCTTGCGGACCGCGAACCGCAGCCCGAGGTCCTGCACGATCTTCGGCGGCAGCAGGCTGACGAGGTAGGAGTAGCGGGACAGCCGGGCGTCGACCCCGGCGAACGCCCGGGTCGACACGGCCGCACCACCGGTGTGGTCCAGCCGCTCCAGCAACAGCACGCTGCGCCCGGCACGTGCGAGATAGGCGGCGGCCACCAGTCCGTTGTGCCCGCCACCGACGATGACCGCGTCATACGAAGTCCGTTCCGGCATGCCCCTTGGTAGCACGCGGTGATCCCGGTCGCCAGGTGCAGGCGGCTGAAACCTCCGCCCGGGGCGGTGCGGCTTCTTGACCGGGCACAGGGCGGCTCCTAGCGTCACCGGCCGTGCTCCGCCCCGGCCACCGCTCCCGCCGTCCGCTCCGCGAGCCGTCCCGCCCACCCGTGAGGTGACCCGTGCCCCATCCGTCGGTACCCCGCATCGGCCGCACCGTCGCCGGACTGACCGCCGTCGCCGCCTGCTCGGCCGGGCTGCTCGCGGCCCCCGAACCCGCCTCCGCCACCCCCGACCCGGCCCGCGCCCCCGGCGCCCCGCGCAGCGGGACGTATCCGAACCTGGCCCCGCGCCCCCCGATGGGCTGGAACAACTGGTCGTACTACATGTGCGACCTCGACGAGAAGACCGTCCTCGACAACGCGCGGGCGCTGGTCCGTACGGGGCTGGCCGGCAAGGGCTACCGCACCGTCACCGTCGACGACTGCTGGATGAGCAGACAGCGCGGCGCCAAGGGGCAACTGCTGGCGGACCGGACGAGGTTCCCGCACGGCATGGCGTATCTGGGGCGGCAGCTGCACCGGATGGGGCTGGAGTTCGGGATCTACACGGACGTCGGCACGCACACCTGTGAGAAGTTCCCGGGCAGCCTGGGGCACTTCCGGCAGGACGCCGAGCAGTTCGCCCGCTGGAAGGTGGACTACGTCAAGGCGGACGGCTGCAATGTGCCGGTCGCGCCGGGACACACCAAGGAGGAGACCTACCGGGACCTGTACGGGCGGATGAGCCGGGCGCTGCACGCCACCGGCCGCCCGATGACCTTCTCGGTGTCGGCACCGGCCTATTTCCAGTTCGCCGGGGACAGCGTCTGGCACCGGGTGATCGGCTGGTCGGCCGAGGTCGGCAACCTGTGGCGGGGCGGCCGCGATGTGGCCCTCCAGAAGAACACCCCGGCCGCGAAGTGGTCCTCCATCGTCTACAACTTCCGCTACAACTCCCGCCTGGCGGGCCTCCAGCGGCCCGGCCGCTGGAACGACCCGGACTTCCTGCTGGCCGGGGCGTCGGGCCTGACCCGGCAGGAGATGCAGAGCCAGATGTCGCTGTGGGCGGTGATGGCCGCCCCGCTGATCTCCAGTACGGACGTCGGCAATCTGCCCCCGGCGGCGCGCGAGGTGCTCGGGAACGAGCGGATCATCGCCGTCGACCAGGACGCGCTCGGCGTCCAGGGGCGCGTCGTCGCCCAGGACGACGGCTCCGCGGTGCTGTCCAAGCCGCTGAAGAACGGCGACCGGGCGATCGCGCTGTTCAACGCGGGCGCCACCCCGCGCACGCTGTCCGTCACGGCCGGGCGGGCCGGGCTGCCGGAGGCCGGCTCCTACCGGCTGCACGACCTGGTCACCGGCCGCCGTACGCACGCCGGGCGGACCATCGAGGCACGCGAGGTGCCGCCGCACGGCACCGTGCTCTACCGGGTCACCCCGGACTGATCCGGCCGGCCCTCAGCTGCCGTCCCGCTTCCCCCGCCGGTGTGCCGCGCGCTCCTGGTGCAGCACCGCGGCCCGGCGGTGGAGCGCGGCCGCCTCGTCGCCGCGGCCCAGCTGTTCCAGGCACTGGGCGAGGTCGCCCTGGCTGGCCAGCGCGTCGAGGTGGGCGGCGCCGAGGACCCGGGCGCGGGCGTCGGCGACCTGGCGGTAGAGGTCCAGCGCCTCGCTCCAGCGGCCGAGCCAGCCGAGCGCCACCGCGGTCTCCCGGCGGCTGACCAGGGTGTCGGGGTGGTCGGGGCCGAGCACCCGGGCGCGGGCCGCGGCGACCTCACGGGCCTCCACCAGCGCCTCCTGCCAGCGGTGCAGCCGCCCGAGGTTGACGCCCAGACCGTGCCGGGCGCGCAGGGTCTCGGGGTCGTCGGCGCCCTGGGCGCGGGTACGGTCCGCGACCAGGCCGCGGTAGAGGGCCAGGGCGTCCGCGCTGCGGCCGAGCCGGCCGAGGCCGATGCCGACCTCGTAGCGGGCGGCGAGGGTGTCCTCGTGATCGGGCCCGAGCGTGGCGGTACGGGCCGCCACGACCTCCTGGTAGGTGTACAGCGCCTCCGCCCACATCCCCAACCTGCCCAGCACATGGGCGAGTTCACAGCAGGTGGCGAGGGTGTCGGGGTGCTGTGCGCCGAGCACCCGGGCACGGGCGGCGGCGACCTCCTGGGACAGGGCGCGGCAGTCCTCCAGCCGGCCGAGCCGGCCGAGGTTGCGGGCGACGTGGTGGCGGCAGCTCAGCGCGTCGGGGTGGTCCGGGCCCAGCGCGCGCTCGCGGCCCGCCAGCACCTCGGCGTAGACCTGGTGCGCCTCGAAGTGCCGGCCGAGGCGGCCCAGCGCGTGGCCGGCTTCCAGGCGGCTGGTGAGGGTGTCGGGGTGGTCGGGGCCGAGCAGCCGCTCGCGCTCGGCGGCGAGCGCGCGGTGTGCCTCCCCCGCCTCCTCCCAGCGGCCCAGCCGGCCGAGGTCCAGCGCGGCGGTGTGCCGTCCGGCCAGCTCGGCGAGGGTGGCGCGGCGGTCGTCCGGCGGCGCCGGGCTGGCGATACCGGCGGCCGGGGACGCGCCGCCGTCCCGCGGGTCGGTGCCGCCGGTCCAGCTGCCGGTGAGGACCGTGGTGGCCGCGCCGGCCGGATACCGCTGCGGCCACCGGGTGGCTCCCGCGCCGGAGCCGGGCCGCATCCCGTGGGTCCAGGGCGGCAGTTGCCAGGCGGGGACCGTCGCCTCCTCGGAATTGGCGGCCGCGGTGGCCCGGGCGGGGTGCGGATGGCGGGCATCGGCGAGGCGCTTGCCCAGCTCGCCGGCGTCCCGGGGGCGGTCGTCGGGGTCCTTGGCGAGGAGTTCGAGGATGATCCGCTCGTGGGCCTCGGGCAGGTCGGGGCGGAGCGTACGCGGCGGCTCCGGCGCCAGGTCGCGGTGCCCGACGAGCACCGCCCAGGCGTCGCCCAGGTCGAACGGCGGCACACCGGTGGCGATCTCGTAGAGCACACAGCCCAGCGAGTAGAGGTCGCTGCGGTGGTCGACCCCGTGGGCGCCGATCTGCTCGGGCGACATGTAGTGCGGGCTGCCCATGGCGACACCGGTGCCGGTGAGGCGGGCGGTGAAGCCGATGTCATGGCCGAGCCGGGCGATGCCGAAGTCGCAGATCTTGACCGTGCCGTCGGCGGTCCGCACGATGTTCGCCGGTTTCAGGTCACGGTGCACGACCGCCTGTTCATGGGTGTAGGCGAGCGCGGCGGTGACCTGTTCGGCGATCTCGATGACGTCCGGTACGGGCAGCGGCTGGCGGCGGTTGTCGTCCAGCAGCTGGCTGAGGTTGCGGCCGCTGAGCAGCTCCATCACGAGGAAGAGGGTGCCCTCGTCCTCGCCGAAGTCATGGACGACGGTGATGCCGCGGTGCTGGAGCGCGGCCGCGACCCGGGCCTCGCGGCGGAAACGTTCGCGCAGAACCTGGAGGAACGAGGGCTCGTGCCGCGGGCCCAGCGGCTTGAGGCACTTGACCGCCACCTGCCGGCCCAGCGACTCGTCGCGGGCCCGCCACACCTCCCCCATCCCGCCGCGCCCGATCGTGTCGAGAAGCCGGTACCGCTGTTGAATCAGTCTGTTTTCCGCCACCGTGTATCGCCGCCCCCGTCCCCGTTCCCCGCGGTCAGCCGCGCAGCTCCCCCTGCGTGCCCTCCTGCCCGTCCAGTATGGCGGCGGAGCGGCGGAGCTTGTAGGGCGCTGGGCGGGCGCCGGGGCCGAGCCGTGCGACGGCGCGCGGGATGTGGCGGGGTGGGAGCCGCCAGCGGGCCGCGGGCGGAACGGCGCGCAGCAGACGGCCGGTGGCGCGCAGCCGGCGGGTGACGGCGTCCGGCGGAGGTGCGGGGCGCCCGTAGAGCTCGTGTGCGGACGCCGGGAGTGCGCCGTAGGCGAGCTGGGCCACCTGCCGCCAGATCAGGGCGCGGGCCGGGACGAGCACGGCCGGGGTCGGCGGCCGGCGCAGGAACGCGTCCACCTCACGGGCCTCGGGGGTCGGCGCCAGGGCGGGCCGTACGCGCTCGAAGTAGGCGGCGAGCGCGGCCCGGCTGCCGGGCACCCCGTCCGGGTCGAGGCCGACGAGCCGGGCGCTCGCGCGCTGTTCGTCGAGGTAGGCGTCGGCCTGGGCGGCGCTGACGGGGTAGCCGGAGCGGCGGAGTACGTGCAGGTAGGAGTCCACCTCGGCGCAGTGCACCCACAGCAGCAGGTCCGGTGCGTCGACGCCGTAGCGCTCGCCGGTGGCCGGATCGGTGACGGACAGCCGGCGGTGGATACCGCGGACCGCCGCGCCGGCCCGTTCGGCGGCCTCGGTGGTGCCGTAGGTGAGCGTGCCGACGAAGTCCGCGGTCCGCATCAGCCGGCCCCAGGCGTCCCGTCTGCCCTGCCGGTTCATCTGAAAGGCGGCGGAGTTCTGGAACACGCCGCGCACCGCGCGCGGGTGCAGCGCCTGGAGGTACAGCGCACGGATTCCCGCGATCCACATCATCGGGTCCGCGTGCATCTGCCAGGTCACGGAACGGGGCCCGAAGAGCCCCGGGTCGTCTGCCGTCACCACACCTCCTGCCGGCGGTTCAGCGCCGCACCCGCGGCATTCCCAGGCCGATCCACGAGATGATCTCGCGCTGGATCTCATTGTTGCCGCCGCCGAAGGTGAAGATGACGGCGGAGCGGTAGCCGCGTTCCAGTTCGCCGTGGAGGACGGCGCCGGCCGAGCCCTCCTTGAGTGGGCCCGCGGCGCCGACGACCTCCATGAGCCAGGCGTAGGCGTCGCGTCGGGCCTCGGAGCCGTAGACCTTGACCGCCGAGGCGTCCTGCGGGGTGAGAGTGCCCTGCTGGAGGGCGTCGACCATCTGCCAGTTCAGCAGCTTCATGGCGTCCAGCCGGGCGTGGGTGCGGGCCAGCCGGCCGCGTACCCAGCCCAGGTCGATGACCCGGCGGCCGTCGGTGAGTGCGGTGTCGGCGGCCCAGCGCTGGACGTTGTGCAGGGCACGGATGGCCATGGTGCCGTGGGCGGCGAGGGTGACCCGCTCGTGGTTGAGCTGGTTGGTGATGATCCGCCAGCCCTTGTTCTCCTGGCCGACGCGGCGGGAGGCGGGGACGGTGATGTTCTCGTAGTAGCTGGCGGTGGTGTCGTGCGAGGCGAGGGTGTTGATCACGGTGCACGAGTAGCCGGGGTCGCTGGTGGGGACGAGGAGCATGGTGATGCCCTTGTGGGGCGGGGCGTCCGGGTCGGTGCGCACCGCGAGCCACACCCAGTCCGCGGTGTCACCGTTGGTCGTCCAGATCTTCTGCCCGTTGACGACGTAGTGACCGGTGTCCTCGTCGCCCTCCCGTACGGCGCGGGTCTTGAGGGCGGCCAGGTCGGTGCCGGCGTCCGGTTCGCTGTAGCCGATGGCGAAGTCGATCTCGCCGGAGAGGATTCTGGGGAGGAAGAAGGACTTCTGCTCGTCGGTGCCGAACTGCATGATCGTCGGGCCGACGGTGTTCAGCGCCATCAGCGGCAGCGGGACCCCTGCCTGGGCCGCCTCGTCGAAGAAGAGGAACTGTTCCATCGGGGACAGGCCGCGGCCGCCGAACTCCTTGGGCCAGCCCACGCCGAGCCAGCCGTCGGCCCCCAGCCGGCGCACCGTCTCACGGTAGAAGCGCTTCTGGGCGGCGGGGTCGGTGAGGGGTGCGCCCCGGGTGCCCTCGGGGTCCCGGGCGTAGGTGTTGTCCGGCACCAGCGAGGCGAAGTATGTGCGCAGCTCGGCGCGCAACTGCTGCTGCTCGGGGGTGTATTCGAGGTGCACGTCCCCTCCAGTTCGTCCGGTCCGGTCGTCCGGTTCCGGGGCGGCCCGTGAAGCTGACGGGCCGTCGACTGCCGGATCGAGGGCACAGTAGAACTTGTTCCAGTAATACGGAAGGGTGCCGGCCCCGCGTACGGCCGGGGCGACGGGCGGCGGACGGGGACCGCTCACGCGCACACACGAAGGCCCGGTCCGGTACCGCTGCGGTACCGGACCGGGCCTCCCCGGGGCTCCATCAGCCCACGGTGTGCTTCGTCGGGTGGCTCGGCTGCACCCGGGTGCGGCGGACATCCTTGCAGTACTTGACGAGGCCGCTGTTGGTCACGTACTTCGCCGCGACCCAGGCCCCCCGCCCCTCGCGGGTCAGGTACCAGACGGAGTTGCCGCCCACGCTCTGGGTGCGCACCTTGCACACCAGGCCGACGTGCGAGCGGTGCCGGAGGTAGCCCCGCACGGAGGAGTCCGTGCTGGGGTACTGACGCTCGCTCAGGCCCGCCTTGGCGGTGACCACGCCGTAGGGCTTGGCGGGGCCCTGCGTCGCCTGGGCCGGGGCCGCGGCGAACAGCGTCGCACCGAGGGCGACGGCCGTGACCAGCGCGCCCGTCCCGGCTGCCAGCTGTCTGCCTCGCGCCGCGAGGATGTCGGTCGTGGACATAGGGGTCTCCTGTTCTTGACGCGCAGTACCACCCACTGGTGGGAAGTGGACATTACGCGCAAACCACCATGGGGATGTGGTGAAACGACGAACAGGCCGCCGATCGTGTGACGGGGCGGGCGTGCCCGGATCACGGGCCGTCACCTCTCGGCCCGTATACCGGTGACGGCCGGGTGTCAGCCCTCGGTGCCGACGCGGTGGATGCCGAACGAGCCGCCCTGCGGGTCCCGGATCACCGCGACCTTCGGGCCGTGCGGGACCTCCGTCGGGGGCACCAGCAGCATCCCGCCGGACTCGGCGGCCCGGGCGGCGGTCGCGTCGACGTCGGCGACCGCGAAGTACGGCAGCCAGTGCGCCCGGACGTCCTCCGGGTAGAACTCGTCCAGCGCGCTCAGGCCCCCGAAGTCGGCGCCGTCGACACCCCACTGCGGATAGTCCTCGTGGGTGCCCACGGTCCAGCCGAAGACCCCCGTGTAGAACGCCTTGGCGGCCTCGGCGTCCCGGGTGGCCAGCTCGACCCAGCCGAGTGAGCCCGGCGCGTTGAACAGCGTGGCACCGGCGAACGAGCGGGCCTGCCAGACCGAGAAGACCGCGCCCTCCGGGTCGGCCAGTACGGCGAAGCGGCCCACGTCGAAGACGTCCATCGGCCCCGTCAGCCGCCGCCCGCCCGCCCCGGCGACCGCCGTGGCCGTCGCATCGGCGTCCCGGACCGCGAACGACACGGTCCAGGCGGTGGGCTGACCGGGGGCGTAGAGAGGGGTCAGTGCGGCGACCGGGTCGTCGCCCAGATACAGCATGGTGTAGCCGCCCGCCGCCTCGCGCGGGTCGGTCTCGGCGCGCCAGCCGAAGACCTGGCGGTAGTACACCGTGGCGGCGTCCACGTCCGAGGTCCCCAGCTCCACCCAGCAGGGCGCGCCGGGCGTGGGCTCAGTGATCTTCACGGTGTGTTCCGTCCCTTTGCGCCGGGGCGCCGGCCGGGCGGTGCGGCGCTCGTCTCGGTACGCCGCCGATCCGGTGTCCGTACGCTGCCGATCGTCCGCCGGGCACGGCGGGGCCGCAACCGGAGGGCGGACACCCCTCCGTGGCGGGTCACTCCCGGGCGGCGCGCAGAAAGCGCAGGGCGCTGTCCGGGGCGTCGGGGGCGAAGGCCGCGGCCAGCGCGCGGGCGGCGTATCCGGCTTCCTGGGCGGCGCGGGGCAGCATGGCCGCTTCGTAGGCGCGTACCGCCGTGTCCGGATCGTCGCCCCCGGCCAGGGACCGGGCGAGCGCCCAGCCGTCGAGCAGGGCGAGGCCGGCGCCCCCGCCGAAGAGCGGCGCCATCAGGTGCGCGGCGTCGCCGAGCAGGGTCAGGCCCGGGGTGTGGGCCCAGGCGTGCGGCACCGGGAGCGCGAACAGCGGCCGGCTGACGAACCCGCCGTCGCTCTCCTCCAGCAGCGCCCGCAGCCGGTCGTCCCACCCCGCGAACCCGTCGAGCAGGACGGCCCGGACGGCCTCGGTGTCCGTCATCCGCACCCCGGCCTCCAGGGCCCAGTCCTGGGAGCCGCGGAAACCGGCGTACACCTGGAGACGACCGCGGCCGTGCCGGCGGGCGATCAGCCCCCTGCCGGCGGACAGCGCCAGCAGGCCGCCGGCGCCGGCCGGCTCCGCGAGGTGCGGGTGGCGACGGCCGGCGTCCGCGAGGCCGGTCTCGACGAAGGTGACACCGGAGTAGTGGGGCGTGCCGTCGGAGAGCATCGGCCGCACCCGGGACCAGGCGCCGTCGGCGCCGACGACCAGGTCGAAGGTCTCGGTGTGGCCGTCGTCGAACTCGGCCCGGTGGCGGCCGTCGCCGCACGGATGCAGGGTGCGCAGATAGCTGCCCCAGCGCACGGTCCCTTCGGCGAGGGAGGCCAGCAGCAGACCGCGCAGTCCGGCCCGGTCGACCTCGGCGCGGTCGGGTCCGTCGGAGGCGTCGGGGGCCTCGTGCACCTCGGGGATGTCCTGGAGGAGCACCGTCGCGGTGTGGTCGAGCAGCCGCATTCCCTGGCCGACGGGGCGGGCGAGGTCGGTGAACTCCTCGTACAGGCCCGCCGCCCGGAGCGCGGGCCGAGCGGTCGTCATCCGCAGTTCCAGGACGGCGCCTTGGGGATCGCCGGCGACCGACGTCTCATGGGCGAAGACGGTGACCGGGATGCCGCTCCGCTGGAGCACCCGGGCGCAGAGCAGCCCGCCGGGGCCGGCGCCGATGATCGCGATACGCGGAGGGGTGGGGTGCATGACGCTCCTCGGCCGGGCGGGATCACAGCCTCTCCCCAGAAGACCACAGGGGTATATGAGGTGCAATCGAGACGTTTTCGGGCTGACTCAACCCAGAATGCTCGAAAGTTCTTGACGAGCCGTCATCAGGAGGTCCGGCGCGTGGGCGGGCGGAGAGCGGGTAGGTCACCCCAGGCCAGGGCGCCCCCTCGGGAGGCCCGGGGCGCGGCGAGGCGCTGGTCGGCCGACAAATGGGATAGTTGACCGTTTACCGAACCGCGCGCTTGCAGTATTAGGTATGCCTAACCTAATGTAACGACGCGTGTCGACGACCAAACCACCTGCCACTGCACCCCCTGTGCCCGACCCGCGTCCCGCCGCGAACGCCCTGCGGCGCGTCCCGCTGTTCGTGGCCGGGCTCGGTGCACTGGCGGTCTGTGCCGCTCTGAGCCTCGCCCTCGGTGCCCGCTCCGTACCGCTCTCCACCGTGTGGGAGGCGCTGACCGGCGCCACCCACGGACCGGACGCCCTGGTGGTGACGGGACTTCGGGTACCGCGGACCGTCGTGGCACTCGCGGTGGGCGCCGCGCTCGGGGTCGCCGGAGCGGTCGTCCAGGGCATCACCCGCAACCCGCTCGCCTCCCCCACGACGCTCGGCATCAACGCGGGCGCGGGCTTCGCGGTGGTCACCGCGATCTACGCACTGCATCTGACCCGGCCCGTCCAGTACCTCTGGTTCGCGTTCGCGGGCGCCGCGGCCGCCGCGCTGTTCGCCCAGGCCCTGGCCCGGCGGGCCGGTGACCTCGACCCGGTACGCCTCGCGCTGGGCGGCACCGTGCTGCAACTCGTGCTGCTCTCCTGGACGTCGACGGTCATGCTGGCCAGCAAGCGGTCGCTGGACGAGGCCCGCTTCTGGCTGGCCGGTTCACTGGCCGAGCGCCCGCTGGCGGTGCTCTACCCGGTGCTGCCGACCCTGGTGATCGGCCTGATCCTCGCGTTCGCCCTGGCTCCCTCCCTGAACGCCCTGGCGCTGGGCGACGATTCGGCGCAGGCGCTGGGGGTGCCGGTGTCCCGCATCCGCGCCGTCGGCGGCCTGGCCGTCGTGCTGCTCGCCGCGTCCGCGGTGGCGGTGGCCGGTCCGCTCGCCTTCATCGGGCTGGCCGCACCACACCTGGTCCGCCAGCTGCTGCGCACCTCCGACCACCGGGTGCTGGTGCCCGGCTGTCTGATCGCCGGACCGCTGCTGCTGCTCACCGCCGACATCCTCGGACGGCTCGTCATCCGGCCGTCCGAGCTGCAGGTCGGCATCATCAGCGCGTTCCTCGGCGCGCCGCTGCTGGCGCTGCTGGCCCGGAAGGTGGCCCGATGAACGAGGTCATACGAAGCGCGACGCCGCTCGGCTCCCCGTCGGCGGCCCCGGGCGCCGGGCGCCGGCCCGGACGCGGCCGGACCCCGCTGCTCGGCCTGGCCGGTCTGCTGGTGCTCGGCGCGCTGGTGACGGTGTCCGTGGCCAACGGTGAGATGCCGCTACCGCCTCTCGAGGCGGTCAAGGGCCTGTTCGGCGCCGGAAACGCCGGCACGGTGCTGATCGTCCAGGAGTTCCGGGCGCCGCGGATGGCCGCGGCGATCGTCGCGGGGGCGGGCCTGGCCGTGGGCGGTGCCCTGCTGCAGCGACTGTTCCGCAATCCGCTCGCCTCCCCCGATGTGATGGGGGTGACCGGCGGGGCCTCGTTCGGTGCGGTGGCGATGCTGGCCGCCGGGGCCTCGCAAGTGATGGTGCCGCTGGCCGCGCTCGGCGGCGGGCTGCTCGCGGCGGTGCTGCTGGGGGTGTTCGGCTGGCGCTCCGGCACCAGTGTGACCCGGCTGGTGCTGGTCGGTCTCGCCGTACAGGCCGGGCTGACCGCGGCGGTCAACTTCATGATCGTCAGCTTCCCCACCGAGCTGGCCGGTTCAGCCGTGCAGTGGAAGACGGGCTCGCTGTACGGGCGGACCTGGACCGAGGTGTGGTCCGCGGGCGGTGCGGTGGCCGTGGGCCTCGCCCTCGCCTTCCCCCTGAACCGCCGGCTCGCCGTCCTCGACCTGGGCGACGACTCGGCCGGCACGCTCGGCCTGAACACCCACACCGCCCGGCTGCAGATCCTGGTCGTCGCCATCGTGCTGGCCTCGCTGGCCGCGGCGCTGACCGGCCCGGTCGCCTTCGTGGCACTGGCCGTCCCGCACATGGTGCGGTTCCTCGCGGGGCCGCCGACCGCCGGGACGCTGGCGCTGTCCGCCCTCGGTGGTGCCGTCCTGCTGCTCGCCTCCGATCTCGTCGCGCAGTATCTGCTGCCGGTCAGCGGCCTGCCGGTCGGAGTGGTCACCGCCACTCTGGGGGCGCCCTGGCTGCTGGTGCTGATGATCCGTCAGAGCAGTTCCGTGAACAGGAGTGTCCGATGACCGCCAACCAGCTCTCCACCCACGGACTCGATCTGCGCTATGGCGACCGGCTGATCGTCGGCGGCCTCGATCTGGTGCTGCCCGGCGGCGCCGTCACCGCCGTCGTCGGCCCCAACGCCTGTGGGAAGTCGACCCTGTTGCGCGGTCTGACGCGACTGCTGGCGCCGGCCGCCGGTACCGTCGCGCTGGACGGCGCCGATATCCACCGGATGCCGGCCCGTGCGCTGGCCCTGCGGATGGGGCTGCTGCCCCAGCAGCCGGTCACCCCCGACGCGATCACCGTCGAGGCGCTGGTACGGCTCGGCCGCTACCCGCACCAGCGGCTGCTGAGCCCCTGGTCGACGGCGGACCAGGAGGCGGTGGAGGAGGCGCTGCGGCGCACCGGCACCGTGGAACTGCGCCACCAGCCCGTCGACCAGCTCTCCGGCGGCCAGCGGCAGCGTGCCTGGATCGCGCTCGCGCTGGCCCAGGACACCGATCTGCTGCTGCTCGACGAGCCCACCACGTTCCTGGATCTGCGGCACCAGCTCGACGTCCTCGACCTGGTCGCCGCGCTGCACGCCGAGGCGGGCCGCACCGTGGTGATGGTGCTGCACGACCTCGGGCAGGCCGCCCGTTACGCGGACCATCTCGTGGTCCTCAAGGACGGGCAGCTGGCGGCCTCCGGCGCACCGGCCGACGTCCTCGACGCGGAGCTGGTGAAGTCCGTGTTCGACGTGGACTGCCGGGTGATCCCCGACCCCGAGACCGGCACCCCGCTGGTCGTCCCCAAGGGCAGCGCGAAACGGCACCCCGCCGTCTCCGCCTGACCCGCACCGCTCCCCCACAAGCCCTTCCCTTTCCGCTCTCCTCTCCCCTCAAGGAAGTCGAACCCTCATGTTCACGAGATCTGTTCTCTCCGGCCGCCGGCTGCCGGCCGCCCTGCTCGCCGCCACCGTCGGTGCCGCGACCCTGACCGCGTGCGGCGGCGGGGCCGCCGAGGACGGCGACGACGCGGCGAAGGGCGGCGCCGGCTTCCCGCGCACCGTCAAGAGCGTCCTCGGCGGCGACGTGAAGATCCCCGCCAAGCCGAAGCGTGTGGTCGTCCTGGACACCGGCGAGCTGGACGATGTCGCCACGCTCGGCATCAAGCCGGTCGGCGCGGTCTCCCCGCACATGAAGACCGAGGGCGGCTTCCCCTCGTACCTCAAGGACGAGATCGGCGGCGTCAAGGACGTCGGCCCGCTCCTGGAGCCGAACCTTGAGAAGATCGCGATGCTGAAGCCCGATCTGATCCTGTCCTCCAAGGTCCGGCACGAGAAGATCTACGACAAGCTCAAGGCCATCGCGCCGACCGTCTTCACCGAGACCACCGGCGGCCCCTGGAAGGCCAACCTGAAGGTCCACGCCAAGGCCCTGGGCCTGGAGAAGGAGGCGGACCGGAAGCTGAAGGCGTACGAGAGCCGGGCCAAGGCGCTGGGCGAGGCCATCAAGAAGAAGAACCACGGCAAGATGCCCTCGGCGTCCGTGGTGCGCTTCGTCGCCGGCCCGACCCGCCTCTACCAGAAGTCCTCCTACAGCGGCGTGGTCCTGAACGACATCGGCCTGGCCCGGCCGAAGTCGCAGAGCTCCACCGACCCGGTCAAGACGATGCTCGACGTCAGCCCGGAGCAGATCGACAAGGCCGACGCCGACCTGGTGTTCGTGACCGTCGCGGACGACCCGGACAAGACCCAGCAGAAGGACGTCACGTCCAACCCGGTCTGGAAGGACCTGAAGGCCGTCAAGGACGACAAGGTCTTCGACGTGCCGGACGAGACCTGGATGTCCGGCATCGGTATCCAGGCCGCCGAGCACATGCTCGCCGACGTGGCGAAGGCCGCCGGCGTGAAGCTGCCGAAGAGCTGAACCACCAGGGGGTGGGCCGCCGTCCCCCGGCCCGCCCCCACGGCCCGGCCACCGTCCGCCGGGCCGGCCAGTCCCCCCGCACCACCCTTGCTCCCGAAGGGGTCCCGCTCATGCGGATGTACCTGCTCGCCCTCAACCCCACCGACTCGGTCACCGAGGGATTCCTCCCCGCCGCCGCCCGCCTCGGTCTCGACATCACGGTCCTGACGGACCAGCCCGAAGCGCACCGGCGCACCTCCCCCGGCACCGAGGTCCTGGAGTGCGACGTCCATGACTTCCGCGCCGTCATCACCCGAATAGCCACCCACCACCCGGCCGCCGCGGTCTTCACCAACAGCGACCATCTGCAGACCCAGGCTGCCCTGGCGGCCGACTACTTCGGGCTGCCCGGCAAGGACTGGCGGGCCGCGCTGCGCGCCAAGAACAAGGCCGAGATGCGCCGCCACCTCGCCGCGGCCGGCGCCGACACCGTGCGCTCCGCCGAGCTGGCGCCCGGCCAGGACCCGGCCGCGCTCACCGCCGCCGAGCTCCCCTACCCCTGCGTGGTCAAACCCCGCGAGGGCGTGGCCAGCGAGGACGTGATGCTGGCCACCGGGCCGGACGAACTGATCGCGCGGGCCGAGGAGATCCAGGCGCGGCGCCCTCAGGCGGCGCTGGTCGCCGAGGAGTTCCTGGCCGGTGAGCTCTACACCCTGGAGACCCTGGGCGACGGCCACCGGCGCCATGTCCTGGGCGGCTTCCACACCACGGTCTCCGCACCGCCCGCCTTCATCGAGGAGCGGCACGACTTCGTCGCCGTCCCCCCGGAGCCCGTGGTCGACCAGGTGCTGGCCCAGCTCGACGCGCTGGGCGTCGGGTTCGGCGCCTGTCACACCGAGTTCGTGGTGCACGAGGGCCGGGCGCGGCTCATCGAGGTGAACTACCGCGTCATCGGCGACCAGTGCGATCTGCTGCTGGCGCAGGTGCTGGGCATCGAGCTGTTCGAGCACATCCTCCGTACGCATCTGGGCGAGCCGCTGCCCGCCGATCTCGGCGCGCGGCAGGACGGTGCGGGCCGGGTCGAGTACGCCCTCGCCGACCGGGCCGGGACGCTCACCGCGGCGCCGGCCGCCACGGACCGCGAGGAGGACGGCGTACGGCTGCGCTACCGGCCGCTGCGGGCGACCGGCACCGAGCACCCGCTGTACCGCACCAACCGCGACTACCTGGGCGTGCTGCGGGCCACCGGCACCGACCGGCAGGCCCTGGACCGGGCCGCGGACGGCTTCTTCGCCACCGAGCGCTGGGAGATCACCTCGTGACCACCGCCCTCGACACCACCGCCGGCCCCGCCGCGCAGGAGGCCGAGGAGTCCGAGCTGCTGCTGCGGGTGCTGAGCGCGCTGCTGCGGGAGGACGTCGTCGGGCTGCGCTCCCGCGGCACGCTGCGGGAACGCCCGGACGGCCCCTGGCTGCGGCTGCCCGCAGGCCCGGACGCCGGTGCCCTGCTGCTGCCGCTGGGCCCGGACGGCTACCAGAGCACCCACGCGGCCCGGCTGCCGCTGCTGGTCCGCGAGTCCGACGGCGCCCGGCTGACCACGGCCGACGAGATCCTCGCCGCGCTGCGGGAACTGGCCGACCCGGCCGACCGCTCCGGCTTCGACGCCTTCGCCGAGGAGTGCCGCCAGACGCTGGCGACGATGCGGCTGCACGCCCGTACCCGGGACGAGTTCGAGCAGAGACTGACGGAGCGTCATGGCGCGGCGGCCGAGGGCTGGCCGGGCCTGGACGGCGGTCTGGCGTACGACGCGCTGGCCGCCCGCCTGGACCACCCCGTGTACCCGACCGCGCGCGGCCGCTCCGGCCTCGACGAGGACCAACTGCGGGCGTACGCACCGGAGTTCCGTCCGGACTTCGCGCTGCGCTGGCTGGCCGTGCCGCGGTCCGCGCTCACCGTGGCGGGCGGCGGCGAGGCGGCGCTGCCCGGCTGCTGGCCGTCCCCGGCCGAGCTGGGCCTGCCGGACCTCGGCGGCAGCCATCTCGCGCTGCCCGTCCACCCGTTGACGCTCGGCGCGCCCCTGGACGAGGCGCTGCGGGAGACCGGCCTGGAGGGCACGGCGGTGCTGTCCGGGCGGGCGCTGCTCGACACGGTGCCGACGCTGTCGATGCGGACGGTGGCGGTGGCCGCCGATCCCCGGCTGCATCTGAAGCTGCCGCTGGCCACCGCGACGCTGGGGCTGCGCAACCGGCGCACCATCAAGCCCCGTACGCTCATCGACGGCGCCGAGGGCCAGCGGCTGCTGGAGCGGGTGATCGCCCGCGAGCCGCGGTTCGCGGAGTCGGTCCTGCAGGCCGACGAGACGGTCTACGCGAACGCCGGGCACGAGCTGCTCGCCGTGCTGTGCCGCCGCTACCCGGCCGGTCTGGACGGCAGCGCCGTGGTGCCGCTGGCCGCGCTGCTGGGCCGGGCGCCCGGCGGACGGCTGGTGATCGACCAGCTCGCGGACCGCTTCTACGGCGGCGATCCGCTGGCGCTGCTGGACGCCCTGCTGACGCTGCTCTTCGACTGGCAGACCACGCTGTTCGGCTACGGCATCGGCCTGGAGTCGCACCAGCAGAACATCTCGCTGGTGCTGGACCGGGCCGCGGACGGCACCCGGCTGCGGCTGCTGTTCAAGGACAACGACGCGCCGCGGTTCCACACCGGGCGGCTGCGGGAGACGCTGGGCGCGGACGCCCCGGACCCCGCGGACTTCGCCGACCCGCGGATCTTCGCCGAGGACGACCGGCCGGTGCTGGACCTGTTCACCACCATCACCGTCCATCTGTGCGCGGGCTCCTACGCCTTCGGGCTGGCCCGGCACGGACGCGCCCCGCTGGGCCGGCTGCTGGACCTGGTCCGCGACCGGCTCGCCGAGGCCGTGGCACGCCTGGGCACCGCGCCGGGCGAGCCGGGCGCCGCACTGCGCGCGCACGTCCTGGACGCCCCGGAGCTGCCGGTCAAGGCCATGGTCAGCGCCGGCAGCCTGCTGTCGAAGGAGCGTTCCGGCGCGGCCGACATCAACAAGCACTACACCACCGGCCCCAACTACCTGCTTCCGCTGGGGACTTCCTGATGCGCACCGCCACCTCCCACCGGATCGAACCCGCCTCCGTCGAGACCAAGGTCCGCCCGGGCCTCGCCCGCCGCCAGGTGTACGCGGTGGCCGGCTGCTACTTCGTGGCGTCGTTCGCCGCGCTGGGCCTGCCGCCGTACCTGACCGAGATCCTGCCCGAGCTGGGCGACGGCGCCGCCCGCTGGGCCGGTCTGCTGTACATCGTGCCCACCATCTTCGGCGCCATCGGCGCGCCGCTGTGGGGGCGGCTGGCCGACCGCTTCGGCCGCAAACGGCTGCTGCTGCGGGCGCAGTTGGGGCTCGCCGCGGCGTTCCTGCTGGCGGGCTGGGCCGACTCGCTCGCCACCTTCACCACGGCGCTGGTGATCCAGGGCGTGCTGGGCGGCACCTTCGCCGCCTCGAACGGCTACCTGGGCGCGGCGCTGGAGGGCCATGCGCTCTCGCGTGCGCTGACGCTGATGCAGGGCGCCGCGCGGGCGGCCCTGGTGTGCGCGCCGATCGTCGTCGGCTCGCTGACGCCCTGGCTGTCGCCGCACCGCCAGTACGCCCTGCTGGCCGTGCTGCCGCTGACCGCCGCCGTGATGCTGGCGGCGCTCCCGGAGCCGCCGCGGCACCAACCCACCGCGCCGCGGGCCGCGACCGCGGAGGCCGACACGGACGGGGCGTCGGCGGTCGAGGCGGCCGCGGCCGAGGCCGCCGGGGACGGGCCGTCCCGGCGCTCCCCGGACGCGTCGCTGCGGGCCCTGTACGCCCTGGAGTTCGCCTTCGTCTTCTCCACCGTCATCTCCTTCCCGTACCTGATCTCCCTCATCAAGGAGCGCATACCGGGCACCGGGCCGATGGTCTCCGGTGTGCTGTTCGCGCTGCCGCACCTGTGCTATCTGGTCGCGGCGATCGCGGTGCACTCCCTCTTCCGGCGCCGCCCCCGGCTCGGCATATCCCTCGGCTTCGGCTGTATCGCGCTGGGCCTGGCCGGGCACGGCCTCGCCGACTCACTCACCGCCTTCGTCGCGGTCCGGCTGGTCCTCGGCGCCGGCCTCACCCTGGGCCTGGTCTGTATGTCGATGCTGGCCGCCGACTGCGCCAAGGGCCGTGCCCCGGGCGGGCTGTTCGGCTCCATCGAGTTCTTCTCCAAGGCCGGTGCCGTCGCCGCCGGTGTGGCCGCCGCGATCGGAAACGACTGGTTCGGTCCCACCGCGCCCGTCCTGACCGGTACCGCGATAGCGCTGGTCACCGTGCTCGCGACCGCCGTCCCCCGCCTTCCCCGTACTCTCCGCACCCGCAGGAGCCCCCGATGCCCTCGCTGACCAACTCCCCCGGCACCACCGCGGCGGGCGCCGCCCCCGCCGGTCTGCCCACCGCCGACCAGGCCGTGGCGCACACCCTCCTCAACTGCCTGCTGCGCGAGGTGTCCGGACCCGAGCACCAGACCGCCGTCGACGACGGGCGGCTGCTGATCCGGCTGCCGCGCCGCGGGGTGCTGCTGCGGGTCGCGCTGCGCCGTACCTCGCTGCTCGGCGCGCACCGCTTCACCGGCCCGGTGTCCGAGCAGACCGCCGACGGCTGGGCCGAGGTCGGCTGGCGCCGGCTGGCCGAGTACGTGCACGCCGAGCTGTCGCTGCGGACCGGTGTGGACAACGAGGAGTTCCTGGCGCAGATCGCCTCCAGCCACCAGGCCGTCTCGGTGGCGCTGGCGGCCCGTACGGAGCACCGGCCGGCCGCCGGGGCGTACGGCGAGGAGGACTGGCAGACCACCTATGTCAGCTCCGAGCAGTCGCTGATCCTCGGCCACCGCTTCCACCCGACGCCCAAGGCCCGTACCGGCGACCCGGCCGCCTGGGAGTCGTACGCGCCGGAGGCCGGGGCCGCCTTCCCGCTGCTGCTGCTCGCGGTGCGCGAGGAGCTGATCGCCGAGGAGGCGGCCGAGGACGGGGCCACGGCCCCGCTGGACGCGCTGCACACCGAGGTCCCGGAGGGCTACCGGCTGCTGCCCGTCCACCCCTGGCAGTACGAGCTGCTGCGCGACCACGCCGGTCTGCGGGAGGCCCTGGACCGCGACGACATCCGGGTCCTGGGCACCGGCGGGACGCCGTTCGCGGCCACCGCCTCGGTGCGCACGCTCTACGACGGTGACGCGTTCCTCAAGTTCAGCCTGAACGTCCGGATCACCAACTGCCTGCGGAAGAACGCCAGTTACGAGCTGTCCGGGGCGGTGGCCCTGACCCGGCTGCTGGCGCCCGCGCTCGCCGATCTCGCCACCCGCTTCCCCGGCAGCGCGGTGCTCCGTGAGCCCGCCTACCGCAGCCTGGCGCTGCCCGGCGCCGACGGCCGGCCGGACACCGAGCTGCTCGAAGGGTTCGGCGTCATCGTCCGCGAGGGCCTGTCCCAGCGGCTGCTGCCCGGCACCACCCCGCTGCTGGCGGCCGCCGTCGCCGACGAGTACCCCACCGGCCCGGCCCATATCTCCCGCCTCCTGGACGGCGCCGGGCCGCAGGCCGCGCTGGACTGGTGGGCCGCCTACCTCAACCTGCTCCTCCCGCCGGTGCTCGCCGCCTACTTCGACCACGGCCTGGTGCTGGAGCCGCACCTGCAGAACGTGCTGGTCTGCGTCGACGGCGACGGGATGCCCGCCCAGGTCCTCTTCCGCGACCTGGAGGGCACCAAGCTGGTCCCCGAGCACCACGCCGAGCTGCTGGCCTCGCTGCCCGAGCAGGTCGCGGCGCCGATGACCTACGACGCCCAGCGCGGCTGGGACCGGGTCGTGTACTGCCTGCTGGTCAACCACGTCGCCGAGATGCTCGCCGCGCTCGCCGACCTGCACCCGGACACCGAGACGGAGCTGTGGGCGCAGGTCCGCCGCACCCTGCGGACCCACGCCGACCGGTACGGCTGCCCGCCCCGGCTGGCCGCCCTGCTCGCCGGTGTCCCGCTGCCCGCCAAGGCCAATCTGCTCACCCGCTGGGCGCGCAAGGCCGACCGCGAGGCCGGCTATGTCCTGCTGCCCTCGCCGCTGGCCGAGGCCGTCCTGTCCGGCGCCGGCGGCGCCGACGACACCACCCCCTGGAGCGCACGATGACCACCCCCGGCCTCGCCCCCACCCCCGCGGTCCGCGACCGCGTCCAGGGGCTCGCCCCCGAGGAACTGCCCGCCTACGTCTACGACCTGGCGGCGCTGCGCACCCACCTGGCCGAGGTCCGGGCCGCGCTGCCGGAGGGCATCGAGCTGTACTACGCAGCCAAGGCAAACCCGGAGCCGGAGCTGCTGGGCGCGCTGCGCCCGTACGTCGACGGCTACGAGGTCTCCTCGGGCGGCGAACTGGCGCACGTCGGCAAGGCCGTGCCCGGCGCCCCGCTCGCGTTCGGCGGGCCGGGCAAGACCCCCGCGGAGGTCGCCCAGGCGCTGGAGTCCGGGGTGGAGCGCTTCCACGTGGAGAGCGTGTACGAGATCCACCTGCTCGCGAGCCTGGCCGCCCGGCTCGCCCCGGAACGCCGGATCGCCGTGCTGGCCCGCTTCAACCTGCCGGTCGACGACGGTTCCCTGGACGGCAGTTCGCTCGCCATGGGCGGCCGCCCGACCCCGTTCGGGCTGGACCCCGGCCAGGCCGCCGAGGTCGTCGCGCTCCTCACCGACGGCACCTACCCGCAGCTCGAACTCCGCGGCATCCACGCCCACTTGGCGAGCGGCCTGGAGGCACCGGAGCAGGTGGCGGTGGCGGAGGCCATCGTGACCTGGGCCGCCGGACTGGCCGCCGATCACCGGTTCCCCCTGTCCGAGGTCGTCGTCGGCGGCGGGATGGCGGTCGACTACGCCGCGCCGGAGCGCCGTTTCGACTGGCGCGCGTACGGCGCGGGCCTGGCCCGGCTCGCCGCGGCCCACCCCGGTCTCACCCTGCGGATCGAGCCGGGGCGCGCGCTCACCGCGTACTGCGGCTGGTACGCCACCGAGGTGCTGGACGTGAAGCACAGCCACGGCGAGGAGTTCGCCGTGGTGCGCGGCGGCACCCACCATCTGCGGACCCCCGCGACCAAGGGCCACGACCAGCCCTGCACGGTGCTGCCGTCCGACGCGCCCTGGCCGCACCCCTGGCCGCGGTCGGCGGCGCAGGGCGGCCTGGTCACCGTCACGGGGCAGCTGTGCACCCCCAAGGACGTCCTCGCCCGCGACGTCCCGGCGCCGGGGCTGCGGGCCGGTGACCGGGTGGTGTTCGGGGTGGCCGGGGCGTACGCCTGGAACATCTCGCACCACGACTTCCTGATGCATCCGCGCCCCGGCTTCCACTTCCTCGACGGTGCGGAGTCCGGCGCGGCAGGGGAGGCCTGAGGTGCTGCGCCCCAACGAGGTCCGGCGCAGGATCGGTGCGGGCGAGGAGGTGTACGGGCTGTTCAGCACGCTTCCCGAGCCCACGATGGTGGAGATGATCGGCTGCGCCGGGTACGACTTCGTCATCCTGGACACCGAGCACACCCTCGTGGACCCGCAGCGGCTGGAGAACCTCATCCGGGCCGCCGAGACGACCGGGCTCACCCCCTTCGTCCGGGTGCCCGAGGACGACCCCGGCGCCGTGCTGCGCGCCCTGGACGCCGGGGCGATGGGCATCGTCGTCCCGCACGTCCGGAGCCGCGCGGACATCGACGCCGCGATCCGGGCCGCCCGCTACGCCCCCGAGGGGATGCGGTCCCTCAACGGCGGGCGCGGCCCGGGGTTCGGCCGGATCGACCCGGCCGAGTACCTGCGCCGGGCCAACGCGGAGATCATGGTCATCGCGCTGCTGGAGGACGCCGAGGGGGTCACGGCGATCGACGAGATCCTCGCCCCCGGTGGCGTCGACCTCGTGCTGCCCGGCCCCGGCGACCTCTCGCAGTCGTACGGGGTGCCCTGGGAGGTCCGCCACCCCCGTGTCCAGGAGGCGGTCCGTACCCTCCGTGCGGCCTGCGCCCGCCATGACGTCCCGTTCTGCGCCATGTCCACCACGCCGGAGCGCCGCGCGCAGTGGCGGGCCGACGGTGTCACGGCGTTCGTCGTGGGCGAGGACCGTGATCTGACGGCGCGGGCGCTGCGCGGGCATCTGGCGCGGACCGCGGGCCGGGAGTGACGGCAACACCATCGGCGGTACCGGCCGGGGCCCCGGCCGGGAACGGATGACGGGATATCCGATCGTCCGAAGGAGCTGAGCGGGAGATGGACCGGAACACGGCATTCTTGATCGCGGGCGCGGGGCTGGCCGGTGCCAAGGCCGCGGAGACGCTGCGCGAGGAGGGCTTCGACGGCCCGCTGGTGCTGCTGGGCGACGAGCGCGAGCGGCCGTACGAGCGGCCGCCGCTGTCCAAGGGCTATCTGCTGGGCAGCGAGGAGCGGGAGTCGGTCTTCGTCCATCCGGCCGAGTGGTACGCCGAGCACGAGGTCGAACTGCGGCTGGGCCAGGCCGTCACCGCCCTCGACCCGGCCGGCCACGAGGTGACGCTCGCGGACGGCAGCCGGCTCGGCTACGCCAAGCTGCTGCTGGCCACCGGCTCCAGTCCGCGCCCGCTGCCGGTGCCCGGCGCCGACCTCGGCGGTGTGCACTATCTGCGGCGGCTGGCGGACAGCGACCGCCTCAAGGAGGTCTTCGGGTCCGCTTCCCGGATCGTGGTGATCGGCGCCGGCTGGATCGGGCTGGAGACCACCGCCGCCGCCCGCGCGGCCGGCGCCGAGGTGACCGTGCTGGAGGCCGCGGCGCTGCCCCTGCTGCGGGTGCTGGGCCCCGAGGTCGCCCGGGTCTTCGCCACCCTGCACACCGACCACGGGGTCGAGCTGCGCTGCGGGGTCCAGGTCGCGGAGATCACCGGCACGGGCGGCGTGGTGGACGGCGTCCGGCTGGCGGACGGCAGCCTTGTCGGGGCCGACGCGGTGATCGTCGGCGTCGGGATCACCCCCAACAGCGAGGCGGCCGCCGCGGCGGGGCTCAAGGTGGACAACGGCGTCGTGGTGGACGAGCGGTTGTGCTCCTCCCACCCGGACGTCTTCGCCGCGGGCGATGTCGCCAACGCCTACCACCCGCTCCTGGGCCGGCATCTGCGCGTCGAGCACTGGGCCAACGCCCTGCACCAGCCGCGGACCGCCGCCCGGGCCATGCTGGGACAGGACGTCCGCTACGACCGGCTGCCCTACTTCTTCACCGACCAGTACGACCTGGGCATGGAGTACACCGGCTATGTCGAACCGGAGGGCTATGACCGGGTCGTCCTCCGCGGGGACCCCGGTGCCCGTGAGTTCATCGCCTTCTGGCTCACCGAGGGGCGGGTGCTGGCCGGGATGAACGTGAACGTCTGGGACGTCACCGAGCCGATCCGGGCGCTGGTGACGAGCGGGCGGGCGGTGGACCCCGAGCGGCTGGCCGATCCGGCCGTGCCGCTGACCGAACTGCTGCCCTGAGCTGCGGCGACCCGGTTCTCACGGTGCGCCCCGGGTGACTGTGTGGCCGCCGTAACGACGGGTGATCGCTTGCCGTGACACCCGGTTAACGGGCCGTTCGTAGGGTCGGAGCGAGCTTCCGACCACGAAGGGGACCGTCCGTGACCGCACCGGAACCGCTGGCAGAGAGCATCACGCAGGTACGGACGGCGTGCTCGTACTGCGGGGTCGGCTGCGGGATCGTGCTGGATGTCGCGACGGACCCGGAGGGGCGGCGGACGGTCCGCGGGGCGGCCGGTGACAAGGCCCACCCGGCGAACGGCGGACGGCTGTGCACCAAGGGCGCGACCAGCGCCGAGCTGCTCGCCGCGCCGGGGCGGCTGTCGGCCGCCCTGGTGCGCGCGGAGCGCGGCGACGAACCGGCGGCCGAGCCGATGGCGGCGGCGGTCCGGCGGACCGCCGGGCGGCTGCGCGAGATCGTCGACACCCACGGTCCGGACGCCCTCGCGCTGTATGTCTCCGGCCAGATGACGCTGGAGGCGCAGTACTTGGCGAACAAGCTCGCCAAGGGCTTCGTCCGCACCCGGCACATCGAGTCCAACTCCCGGCTGTGCATGGCGAGCGCGGGCAGCGGCTACAAGCTGTCCCTGGGGGCGGACGGCCCGCCCGGCTCGTACCAGGACTTCGAGCACGCCGACGTCTTCCTCGTCATCGGTTCCAACATGGCCGACTGCCACCCGGTCCTCTTCCTGCGGATGATGGAGCGGGTGAAGGCGGGCGCCAAGCTGATCGTGGTCGATCCCCGGCGCACCGCCACCGCGGCCAAGGCCGACCTGTTCCTGCAGATCGCGCCGGGCACGGACCTGGCGCTGCTCAACGGCCTGCTGCACCTGTTGGTCGAAAACGGCGCCACCGACCCGGAGTTCATCGCCGAGCACACCGAGGGCTGGGAGGCGATGCCGGCCTTCCTCCAGGACTATCCGCCCGCGCGGGTCGCGGAGCTGACCGGGATACCGGAGGAGGACCTCCGCCGGGCCGCCGGGTGGATCGGTGCCGCGGACGACTGGATGAGCTGCTGGACCATGGGCCTGAACCAGAGCACCCATGGCACCTGGAACACCAACGCCCTGGTCAACCTGCATCTGGCGACCGGTGCGATCTGCCGCCCCGGCAGCGGCCCGTTCTCGCTCACCGGCCAGCCCAACGCGATGGGCGGCCGCGAGATGGGCTACATGGGGCCGGGGCTGCCCGGCCAGCGGTCCACGCTGGTGGCCGAGGACCGGGCCTTCGTGGAGGAGCTGTGGGGCCTCGGTCCCGGGACGCTGCGGGCGGACGAGCCCGGCCGGGGAACGGTCGAGATGTTCCGGCGGATGGCGGACGGCGACATCAAGGCGTGCTGGATCATCTGCACCAACCCGGTCGCCTCGGTCGCCAACCGGCGGACCGTCATCGAGGGGCTGGAGGCGGCGCAGTTCGTGGTCGCGCAGGACGTCTTCGCGGAGACCGAGACCAACGCGTACGCCGATGTCGTGCTGCCCGCCGCCATGTGGGCCGAGTCCGAGGGCGTGATGGTCAACTCGGAGCGCAGTCTGACGCTCGTACGGCAGGCCGCTGACCCGCCGGGCGAGGCCTGGCCGGACTGGCGGATCATCGCCCGGATCGCCTGCGAGATGGGCTACGAGGACGCCTTCACCTATGACAGCGCGGAGGAGATATTCGAGGAGATCAAACGCGCCTGGAACCCGCGGACCGGCTATGACCTGCGCGGAGTGACCTACGAGCGGCTGCGGGACACCCCCGTGCAGTGGCCCAGCGCGGCCGTCGACGGGCCGGACCGCAATCCGGTGCGCTACCTCAACGACGGTGTCAGCCAGACCCTGGACGAGCGCCCGGACGGCACCCGGCCCCGGCTCTCCTTCCCCACCGCGACCGGCCGGGCGGTGTTCTTCGCCCGGCCGCACCTCCCGGCGGCGGAGCTGCCCGACGACGACTACCCGTACGTGCTGAACACCGGCCGGCTGCCCCACCAGTGGCACACCCTGACCAAGACCGGCAAGGTCGGCAAGCTGACCAGGCTCAACCCCGGTCCGTTCGTGGAGCTGCATCCGCGGGACGCGGCGGCGCTGGGCCTGACGGAGGGCGACACGGTGGAGGTGGCCTCGCGGCGCGGCCGGGCGGTGCTGCCCGCCGTGGTGACCGACCGGGTACGGCCGGGCGACTGCTTCGCGCCGTTCCACTGGAACGACCTGTTCGGGGAGTACCTCAGCGTCAACGCGGTGACCCATGACGCGGTCGACCCGGTCTCCTTCCAGCCCGAGTTCAAGGCCTGCGCGGTGTCGCTGGCCCGGGTCGCGGCCGCACCGGGGCAGCCGCAGGGCGATCCGGGCGCCGGGCGGACGGACGACGCGGGCGGCGCCGCTTCCGGCCGGGACGGCGAAGCGGGCGGGGCGACGGCGGTGCTGGCCGGGGTGTTCGGGCTCGGCGAGGCCGCCCCGCCGGTGCTGGCCGCGCACGAACGGCGCTATCTGTCCGGCTTTCTCACCGGGCTGGACTCGGGGCCCGCCGCCGGCACTCCGGTGCTGCCCGCGCACGCCCCGTTCAGCCCGGAGAGCGCCCTGTGGGTCAACGGCGTCCTGGCCGGGATGTTCTCGCGCGCTCCGGCCCCCCGGCAGGCGACGGCGGCGGACCCGGCGGAGGTTCCCGCCGACGCGGCCGACGCCGCGTCCGCCCGTACGGTCCTGGTCCTGTGGGCCTCCCAGACCGGCAACGCGGAGGAGGTCGCGGCCGACACGGCCCGCCGGCTGACCGGCAGCGGACGGACGGCGACGCTGCTGAGCATGGCCGACAGCGCACCGGCCGCCCTGCCGCGCGGCGCCGATCTGCTGATCGTCACCAGCACCTTCGGCGACGGCGACGCCCCCGACAACGGGACGGACTTCTGGGAGACCCTCAACGCGCCGGACACCCCGCGGCTGGACGGGGTGCGCTACTCCGTCCTCGCGCTGGGCGACTCCTCGTACGACGACTTCTGCGGCCACGGCCGCCGGCTCGACGCCCGGCTGGCGGAGCTGGGCGCGGAGCGGCTGGCGCCCCGTACGGACTGCGAACCGGACTACGAGCAGCCGGCCGGCCAGTGGCTCGACCAGGTCCTCACGGCCCTGGACGACGCCGGCCCGGAGCAGGACGGCGGTGCGCAGGAGGACACCGGCGGGGAGGCGGACGCCGTGGCCGCCGCGCCGGAGGCCGTCCCGGCTCCCCCGGAGCCGGACCGGGCACCCGGCAAGGCCTCCCGGCCCTCCAAGGCCGCCCCCGCCACCGCCCGCCTCGTCGGCAACGACCTGCTGAGCCGGGCCGGGGCCACCAAGGAGGTGCGGCAGTTCACCTTCGACACCCGGGACGGCGACGGCACCCCACTGGAGTACGAGGTGGGGGACGCGCTCGGGGTGCTGCCCCGGAACTGCCCGGACCTCGTCGCGGAGTGGCTGGCCGTCACCGGGCTCGACCCCGCCACCGCCGTCGACCTCAAGGGTCCGGGCGCGGTGCCGCTGGGCGAGGCCCTGCACCGCCATCTCGACCTCACGAGGATCACCCCGGCGCTCCTCCGGCTCGTCGCCGAACGCACCGGTGACCGGGTCCTCAGGAAGCTGCTGCGGCCCGACAACAAGGGCGAGCTGGCTCAGTGGACCTGGAGCCGGCAGGCCGTCGACGTCCTGGCCGAGTACCCGGTCCGGGCCGGCGCGGCGGAGTGGGCCGGCCTGCTGCCCCGTCTGCAGCCCCGCCTGTACTCCATCTCGTCGAGCCCGCTGACCGATCCCGGTCTGCTCCGGCTGACGGTGTCCGTGGTCCGCTACGAGAACCGGCAGGGCCGTCCGCGCAAGGGCGTGGCCTCCACCTTTCTGGCCGATGCCGCGCCCGGCAGCCCGGCCCCGGTCTTCGTCCAGCGCAGCGCCCACTTCCGTCCGCCGGCCGATCCGGCCACCCAGATGGTGATGGTGGGCCCCGGCACCGGCGTCGCGCCCTTCCTCGGTTTCCTGGAAGAGCGGCGCGCCCGCGGGCACCGCGCCCCCAACTGGCTGTTCTTCGGTGAGCAGCGGCGCGCCACGGACTTCTACTACGAGGACGCCCTGGACCGGCTGCGCCGCGACGGGCTGCTCACCCGGCTGGACACCGCCTTCTCCCGCGACCAGCGGGCCAAGGTCTACGTCCAGGACCGGATGCGCGAGCACGGTGCCCAGCTGTGGTCCTGGCTCCAGGACGGCGCCCACTTCTATGTGTGCGGTGACGCGTCCCGGATGGCCAAGGACGTCGACCGTGCGCTGCGGGACATCGCCGTCGCACACGGCGGCCTGCCGGAGGAGGCGGCCGCCGGTTACGTCAAACAGCTCGCCGCCGACAAGCGCTACGTCCGCGACGTGTACTGAGCCGCCCACGGGCCCGCCCCGCCGTAACGCGCCCTTCCTGACCGGCCGTTCGCCCGCCCGGCGGTCTCCCCCGTGCCGGCGCCCGGCTCCTGCGCACGCCCCCGCGTTGATGTCCTGAACGGGCCGCCCCCGGGCATTGGACGGACGATGGGGAGGAAGGAGAGCGCTATGACCCTGATGACCGCTGACGCCATGACCACCGAACCGGAGCCCGAGGGGCCGGGGCCGGTGCCGAGCGAACCCGAACCGGTGCCGCACGACCCGGGCCCCGGCAAGCCGGTCCCCGCCGCGCCGGAACCGGACGAGCCGGCACCGGCCCCAAAGGAGCCGCCCGGCGCGGAGCCGGGCGACCCCCCGGCGCCCGAGCCACCCGACTGACACCGGGCACGGCCGTCCGGGCGCACGGCCGGGGTACCGCCCTGCCCCGGGCCGCCGCCCGCACCGTGCCCGCGGTGACACGCCCGATGCACGCCCCCTCAAGGAGGAGCTGAGCATGCACGACGCGGAATCCCCGGCCGGAACGACAGGGGCCCCGGCGACGGCGGGCCCCCTCGACGCCGCCGAGCTGCGCCGGCTCGACGCCCACTGGCGGGCCGCCAACTACCTGTCCGCCGGGCAGATCTATCTGATGGCCAATCCGCTGCTGGAGACGCCGCTGCGCCCCGAGCACATCAAGCCCCGGCTGCTGGGCCACTGGGGCACCTCGCCCGGCCTGAACCTGGTGCACACCCACCTCAACCGCGTCATCAAGGCCCGTGACCTGGACGCGCTGTGCGTATGGGGGCCGGGGCACGGCGGGCCCGCCGTGGTGGCCAACTCCTGGCTGGACGGCACCTACTCCGAGACCTACCCCGACGTCAGCCGGGACGGCACGGGCATGGCCCGGCTGTTCCGGCAGTTCTCGTTCCCCGGCGGGGTGCCCAGCCATGTCGCGCCGGAGACGCCGGGCTCGATCCACGAGGGCGGCGAGCTGGGCTACTCCCTCACCCATGCCTACGGCGCGGCGTTCGACAACCCGGAGCTGCTGGTCACCTGTGTGGTCGGCGACGGCGAGGCGGAGACCGGGCCGCTCGCCGCGTCCTGGCACGCCACGAAGTTCCTGGACCCGGTGCACGACGGCGCGGTGCTGCCCGTGCTGCACCTCAACGGCTACAAGATCGCCAACCCGGCGGTGCTCGCCCGTATCCCCCGGGACGAGCTGGACGCCCTGCTGCACGGCTACGGCCATGACCCGCTCCACGTCACCGGCGACGACCCGGCGACGGTCCATCAGGCGCTGGCCGCCGCCCTGGACAGCGCCCTGGACCGGATCGCCGCGATCCAGCGCCGGGCCCGCGACGAGGGCGTCACCGAGCGCCCCCGCTGGCCCGTGATCGTGCTGCGCACCCCCAAGGGCTGGACCGGTCCGCACGAGGTCGACGGGCAGCCCGTCGAGGGCACCTGGCGCTCCCACCAGGTCCCGCTGCCCGGCGTACGGGACGACGCCGGGCATCTGCGGCAGCTGGAGGAGTGGCTGCGCTCGTACCGGCCGGAGGAGCTGTTCGACGAGGAAGGCCGGCCGCGCCCGGACGTGCTGGCGTGTGTGCCCGAGGGGACGCGCCGGCTCGGTGCCTCGCCGCACGCCAACGGCGGGCTGCTGGTGCGGGACCTGCCGCTGCCGCCGCTGGAGCGGTACGCGGTGGAGGTCGACAAGCGCGGCAGCGCGCTGCACGAGCCGACCCGGGTGCTGGGCGGGCTGCTGGAAGCGGTCATGGACGCCACCGCGGAGCGCCGCGACTTCCGTGTCGTGGGCCCCGACGAGACCGCGTCCAACCGCCTGGCGGCGCTCTACGACGTCACCGGCAAGGCCTGGCAGGCACAGACGCTCGCCACCGACGAGCACCTCGCCCGCGACGGCCGGGTCATGGAGGTGCTCTCCGAGCATCTGTGCCAGGGGTGGCTGGAGGGCTATCTCCTCACCGGCCGGCACGGGCTGTTCTCCAGCTACGAGGCGTTCGCGCACATCGTCGACTCCATGGTCAACCAGCACATCAAATGGCTGCGGACCGCGCGCCGGCTGCCCTGGCGGCGCCCCATCGCCTCGCTGAACTACCTGCTCACCTCCCACGTCTGGCGGCAGGACCACAACGGCTTCTCCCACCAGGACCCCGGCTTCGTCGACCACATCCTCAGCAAGAGCCCTGAGGTGGTGCGGGTCTATCTGCCGCCGGATGCCAACACCCTGCTCTCGGTGGCCGATCACGCGCTGCGCAGCCGCGACTACGTCAATGTGATCGTGGCCGGCAAACAGCCGGGCTTCGACTGGCTCACCCTCGACGAGGCCCGCACCCACTGCGCGCGCGGCGCCGGTGTCTGGGAGTGGGCGGGCACCGAGGGCGGCAGCCCTCCCCAAGCTCTCGGCTCCGCTCGAGCAGGGGATACCCCAACCCCCGATGTGGTGCTGGCCTGCGCCGGGGACGTGCCCACGCAGGAGACCCTGGCCGCCGCCGGGCTGCTGCGCCGGCATCTGCCGGAGCTGGCGGTGCGGGTGGTCAATGTCGTCGACCTGGCCCGGCTGCTGCCGTCGGAGGCACATCCGCACGGCATGCCGGACCCGGAGTACGACGCGCTGTTCACCCGCGACAAGCCGGTCGTCTTCGCCTACCACGGCTACCCGTGGCTGATCCACCGGCTCTGCTACCGCCGCGCCGGCCACCGGAACCTGCACGTCCGCGGCTACCGGGAGGAGGGCACCACGACCACGCCCTTCGACATGGTCGTCCGCAACGACCTCGACCGGTACCGGCTGGTGATGGACGTGGTGGACCGGGTGCCCGGCCTCGGGGCGCGCGCGGTCGCGGTGCGGCAGGAGATGGCGGACGTCCGTACCCGCCACCACGCCTGGATTCGGGAGCACGGCACCGATCTGCCGGAGGTCGCCGACTGGACCTGGGCGGGCTGACGGGGTCCGGGCGATCACCGGTGCCGGTGCCGGTGGCGCTGCCAAGTAGCCGTTACCCGCGGCCGGTTCAGACCCCCGCGGCCTCCCGTACGTCCTCGACGACGGAGCGGTCCAGCGCGGCGCGCACCAGCCCCGAGGCGAAGGCCGCCGTCTCGTCCGTCCCGACCAGCCGCGCCAGCTTCCCGCTGTCGCCCGGCAGACCCAGCCGCTCCGCGCCCTGGACCGCCTTGGCGTCGAGATACGGGGCGAGTTCGGGCCAGACGCCCTGGACCTCGCGCAGGAAGATGTCGCAGCCCGCGGGGCCCAGGCCCGGCACCTCCCGCAGTGTGCGGCGCAGCGCGCCGAGGTCACCGCCGGCCGCGTCCCGCATCCGCCGCAGATCGCCGCCGTACGCGTCCAGCAGCAGCGTGGCACCGTCCCCGAGCTGGGTGGCGGTGCGCTCGTCGTAGCGCCGGTAGCCGCCCTCGCCCAGGGCGTCGACCCGTTGCTGCCAGGTCGCCTCCGCCATCCGCCGGGGCGTGCGCAGGCCCGCGTCGAACAGCGTGCGCGCGGCCGCCACCGCCACGGAGGCGCGAATCCGGGCGCTGAGCAGCCCGGCCAGCACCAGCACCTGGTAGAGCGGCTGCGGGGTGTTCGCCATCCGGATGCCGCTCTGTGCGGCGAAGGTCTCCCCGTGCCGCTCCAGCAGGGCGCGCGCCAGGGCACTCGGCCCGCCGCGGGGGCTCATGGCGCGCCCCGGTACCGGCGGACCGCCTCGTCAGGGGAAGTTCCGGCCACGCCCTGTCCTCCGTCCGTCCCGTAGGGGTCCGCAGTCACCCTGCCCCCGCTCCGCGGGCCGGGCAACCGCCATTGCTCCGTGGGGCGCAACGACACCGCACCGTAGGCGCGGCCGGGTACGGGCGGCGGTGCGCCCAGGGGTACGGCGGCGGCGCGGAGCCGGGTGCCCCGGCCGCCCGGCGCGCCGCTCACCGCAGTGCGTCGAGCCGCCGGTGTGCCGGGCGCAGTGACCGCTCGCGAGCCGGCACCCCGGACCACGGCCGCGCCTCCGCCTGCTCCAGCACCGCCGCGAGATCCCTCAACCTCCAGGTCCATGCGTCGAGTTGGGGATCGTCCAGCTGCTCGCGGGTGATCGGCGCGGCGACCGGGGCACCCGGTTTGGCCCGCAGTGACCAGGCCGGTGGATCTCGACCGTGCGGCGCCCGGCCCGCACCGTGCCGGGCTCCGGCTCCGTGCCGTGCCGTGCCGGGCTCCGGCTCCGTGCCGGTGCCGGTGTCTGTGTCGCTCATGCGGGCGGGGGTACCCGCTCCGGGCGGCCGTACGCTCACGCGTCCGGGTGGCGGCCGGGCGCGATACGTCCGTTCGCCTCCCGTGTCGCCCGGGGGTGCGCGGCGCCGCACAGTGAGGGGGTGCCTCGCGGAGTCCGGGCGCCTCGGGCCGCATGGCCGGCGCGGGACCGGCAAGGAGAACAGCATGCCGCGCGGAACGGGCGCCAGTCGTCCAGCCGCGGAAGAGCGACGTGTGAGGAGCTCATGACGGTGCGACAGCAGCCAGGACCACCGGGCATCACCCATCCGGACCCGGTCCCACCGACCCCGGGTCCGGGCCCCGGGCCACCAGGACCCACGCCGGGCCCGGGGCCCGGCCCGGTCCCCGCACCGGGCCCCGATCCGGTGCCCCCGTCGCCGCCGCGCCCCGAACCGGACCCGGTCCCGCCCACCCCGGCACCCCCGACGCCGGGCCCTGAGCCCGGCCCGGCACCCGATCCGCTCCCGGCCCCGGGCACCGCGGGGCGGGCCTGAGGCAGCCCGGGAGCCGGCGTCACGCCCGCGGGGCCGTACCGGCAGCCGAAACCGATGAAGACCGGGGGCGGGCCCGCGGCGAGGAAGTCCTCCACGGCGGGCGGGAGTTGGGCGTCCGGCGCGTGCCAGGGCCACCAGT
>NZ_JBSFJF010000050.1:0-60062 GCF_053597915.1 Streptomyces sp. NPDC001219
CGCCTTGCTTGTTTGCTCCCCCGCCCCCCCACACCACCACCGCCCGTTCTTGTGTTCTCGGTCCCGCGCCCTTTGGTGGTGGGGGGGGCCGGGCGGGCGTCCGCACGCCCGGCCGGCGGGCCGGTGACGGTCCGGGGCGCTCAGCGGCGCCCGCTGCCGTCATGGAGGCGTACGCTCTCCTGCGCCACCCGGGGGGCGGGCAGGCCCGTCGGGCGTGCGGTGATCACCAGCGTGCCCTCCTCGATCTGGTAGTCGAGCGGCAGCCCGAGGCCGCGCATCGCGGCCACCATGCCGGTGTTCGAGGCCTGGGTGATCGCGTACACGCTCTCGCAGCCCGTCTCGCCCGCCATGGTGACCAGCCGGCGCAGCAGCTCGGCGCCGATACCGCGCTGCTGCCAGGCGTCCTCGACCAGCAGCGCGACCTCGGTCTCGTCGCCGTCCCACAGCAGATGGCCGAGCGCCACCAGCCGGCCGGAGGCGGTCTCCACGGCCAGGGTGCGGCCGAACCGCGGGCTGAGCAGATGGCCGAGGTAGCGGTCCGCGTCGCCGACCGGGCCGTGGTAGCGCAGCGCCAGGGTCTTCGAGGAGCAGCGGTCGTGCATCTCCCGGGCCGCGGCCAGGTCGGAGGTGTCGGCGCGGCGGACCGTGATCTCGTTGCCCTCGGGCAGCGTCAGCACATCGCGCCGCGGGGGCACCCGCTGGCCGAGCCGTGCGTCCAGATCGACCAGCGCGCGCACCCGGGCGAACTCGGTGGGGGTGAACGGCAATTGCGGCCTCTCGATGGTGAGCGAGCCCCCGGAGGGGTCGCGGAACTTCATGCGGTGCTCCTCCAGCACGCCCTCCGTGGGGACCGGCTCGGCGAGCGGCCGGCCGTGCAGGGAACGTGCGGGAACCGAATGGATGGTGCAGCGCCCCAGCAACTGGCGCAGGGCCAGCGGGAGTTCGGCGGAGTCCAGGGCCGTACGGGTCGCCAGGCCCAGCATCCGGGTCGGTGCGTCGACGAGGTCGTGGGCGTCGGCCCGCTCCAGCCAGCTGCGCCTGCCGCCCGCGCCGGCCACCGTACGGGTCAGCTCGTCGGGCGTCAGCGCACCGGGGGCACGCAGCAGGAACTCGTCGACCGTGCCGTCGGAGAGCGGGTGGGTCTGCAGGCTGAGGATGTCCACCCGCCGCGCGCCCAGCGCCGTGCACAGCGCGGCCAGGCTGCCCGGCTGGTCCCGGACCGTGGTCCGCATCCGCCACAGCACCGTCTCCTGGCCGCCGGCCCCGGGGGCCAGGTCGGCGGAGGACGGCGCCGTGGCGCCGGTATCGGTCGGCGGCGGGGCGTCCTCATGGCGTCGTGACCACCACAGGTGGAAGCCGGCCGTGGCAAGCACCGCCACCGCGGCCGCGCACAGCAGCACCGGGCCCGACGGGCCGTGTGTGAGGGTGTGGGCGAGGGCGTCGGCGACCGCCACGGCCGTGCAGAGGGCGGCCAGCTCGAGGACATGCCGCCGCTGCGGGCGGCGGGCGGAACGGGCAGAGGATGCTTCAGTCATGCACACAAGCCTGGCGGACAGGTGTTGCCTGATCGCCAACACCTTGTGTCCGACGGGTAAAAGACGCAATCGGCGCATTGGCTCCTACTGTCCTACCCGTCCCGGTTGCAGCACCTTGCTGAACAACACCTGGCCGCCCTCCTGCCGAAGCCGCACCGTCAGCTCCCCGCTGTCCCCGTCGATGTCGACCTCGCCGAAGTACTGCGGACTCTCCGCGGGGGAGGTGTTGGCACGGTCCGGCGCCTTGATGAACGACTGCTCGGGCCCGAAGGTTCCGTCCAGCTTCAGCGCCTGGAATCCGCCCGCGTTGAGCGGCCCCGAGACGAACTCCCAGAACGGCTCGAAGTCCTTGAACGCGGCCCGCTCCGGCGCGTAGTGCTGCGCCGCGGTGTAGTGGACGTCCGTGGTGAGCCAGACGGTTCCGGTCACCCGGTCGTGCTTGATGTGCCGCAGCAGCTCGGCCAGCTGCAGCTCACGCCCCAGCGGAGCGCCCGGATCGCCCTGCGCCACCGCCTCGAAGTTGGTCTTGCCGTCCGGGACGACCAGCCCCAGCGGCATGTCGGAGGCGATCACCTTCCACACCGCGCGGGACCGCGACAACTCCCGCTTGAGCCAGCGCAGCTGCTCCGCGCCGAGGATGCCCTGCGGGTCGTCGGTCTGCCGGCCCGGCGAATTGGCGTTCCGGTAACGCCGCATGTCCAGGACGAACACATCGAGCAGCGGGCCGTGCCGCACCACGCGGTACACCCGGCCGTCCCGGCGGCTGGGCCGCAGCGTACGGATCGGGAAGTACTCGCTGAAGGCGCGCAGCGACCGCGCGGACAGCACGTCCGTGCGCTTCTCCGTGTACCGGTCGTCGTCGAGCAGCTGCCCCGGGTACCAGTTGTTGTGCACCTCGTGGTCGTCCCACTGCGTGACCGTCGGCACCTGTGCGTTGAAGCGGCGCAGGTTCTCGTCCAGCAGGTTGTAGCGGAACGCGCCACGGAACTCGGCGAGCGTCTCGGCGACCTTGGACTTCTCCTCGGTCGTCACATTGCGCCAGATCCGGCCGTCCGGCAGCGTCACCCGCTCGGGGATCGGGTTGTCGGCGTAGATGTTGTCGCCGCTGCACAGGAAGAAGTCCGGGTTCCGGCGCCGCATGTCCTCGTAGATGCGGTAGCCGCCGCGGTCCGGATTGATGCCCCAGCCCTGCCCGGCCAGATCGCCGGACCAGTGGAAGCGGAGGTCCGCGCGACGCCCCGTGGGGGCCGTGCGGAACGTGCCGGAGACCGGCTCCCCGGTGCGCCGAGGGTCGTCCGGGTCGGCGAGCAGCACCTGGTAGTGGATCTGCTCACCGGACGGCAGGCCGTGCAGCGAGGTCACACCGGTGAAGTCGGTGTCCGGCCCGATCAGCGGGCCGTGCCAGGACCGGGCGTGCCGGAACGACTCGGTCGCCGCGGTCTGCACCACCATCCGGGCCGGCCGGTCGGACCGCACCCACACCAGCCCCGAGGAGGTGGTGACATCGCCGGCCTGTACGCCCCACTCGGCGCCCGGCCGCCCGCCTCGGGCCAGCGCCGGTGCGGCACCGGAAAGCGCGGGCAGCGCCAGCGCCGCCGAGCCCGCCGCCGCGCCCCGCAGCAGCGACCGCCGTCCGAAGCCGCTGCCGGATTCCTGTGCCATCTGCAACCTCCATGCCTCGACCGATCGTGCTGACCTGTTCGTATCGCTGTCCGGTGCCGCGCAGCCGAACGGACGGTGAACTCCGCACCGTTCACGGGCCACGGGGCACGGTGCGGCCTACGGGCCCCGGTCCCGCGGCCGGCGGACCCGGGCCATGGTCGCAAGCCCGCCGTCCGATCGCCAGGACACCGCCGTGGCACATACGGACCCGCTACGCGCCGCGGCCCCCGGGGACCGCACGCTCAGCCCACCGTGTCGAGGATGACCCGCGCCACCAGCGCCGGATCGTCGTTCATCGGCACATGACCGCAGCCCGGCAGCCGTACGAGCCGGGCGCCCGGGATGGTGTGCTTGGCGCGTACGCCCTGACGGGGGAGGAGCAGCCGGTCGCGGCTGCCCCAGGCGATCGTCACCGGGACGTCGGGCACGTCGGCCGTGAACCGCACCTCCCGCCCGGCCGCCAGCGTCGGGGCGAAGCCGGGTGCCTCGCGCAGCGCCCGGGTCTCCGCCACGACGGCGTCGGCCGAGCGGCGGCCGGGGTGCGCGTAGATGGTCCCGGTGAGCGACGCCCGGCCGAGGGCGCTCCGGGACAGTGACTCCACCACCGGCTCGGGCAGCGCCTGGGCACCGGCGTACATGCCGCGCAGCACCCCGAAGGCGTACCGCCGCTCGGCCGGCGTCCAGAAGCCCCCGGGCGACAGCGCGGTGACCGACCGCACGGCACGGGTACGGCCCAGCTCCAGCGCGAGCAGCCCGCCCAGCGAATTGCCCACCACATGTGGCCGCTCGGCACCGAGTTCGGCGAACGCCGCGGTGAGCAGCGGGACGACCGACGACAGGTCGTAGGAGGAGCCGTCCGGCAGGGCGGGGGAGGCGCCGAACCCCGGCAGATCGAGCGCGATGACCTGGTGGGAGGCGGCGAGGATGTCACACACCGGGCGCCAGGCCTGGAGATGGTGGCCGATGCCGTGCAGCAGGACGAGCGGTTCGCCCGCGCCCTTGCGCTCGTACGCGACCGTGAACGGCGGCCGGTCCTCGGGGGTGACACGGGCGAAGGAAACCGGGGCGGCCATGGGCGAACTCCTCTGATGGTGCGGGACTTTCGATGCTGCGGGACGTGCGCTGACACGATGCCAGGTGGGACTACTGAGCGGTATGGGGCGGCCGGGATGGGTGCGGGTGTGCCGCACCCCACGCTCCGAGTGGCCGCGGCGCCACGTTTTCCGCTGGACAAGGCCCCGGCCGCCGGGTGGGATGGAGAGGTGCTGAACGAATCCGCGACCGCGGCCACCGACGTCTTCGAGGAGCACCGCTCCGTACTCTTCGGAGTGGCCTACCGGATGCTCGGCCGGGTGGCCGACGCCGAGGACGTGGTGCAGGACGCCTGGCTGCGCTGGTCGGGCGCGGACCACGCGGCGGTACGCGAGCCGCGCGCCTTCCTCGTACGGATCACCACCCGGCTGGCCATCGACCGACTGCGCCAGGTGCAGTCGCGGCGCGAGTCCTATGTGGGGCCCTGGCTGCCGGAGCCGCTGCGGACCGATGTCGCCGCCGCCCCGGACACCGCCGAGCGCGCGGTGTTCACCGAGACGGTCACCCTCGCCGTGCTCGTCGTCCTGGAGTCGCTCTCACCTCTGGAGCGCGCGGTGTTCGTGCTCCGCGAGGCCTTCGGCTATCCGTACACGGAGATCGCCACCACCCTCGACCGCAGTGAGGCCGCGGTCCGTCAACTGGCCGGCCGGGCCCGGCGGCACGTGGAGGAGCGCAAACCGCGCTACGAGGTCGATCCGGACCGGCAGCGGGACCTGACCGAACGGTTCCTGGCCGCGGCGGCCGGCGACGATCTGGACGGGCTGCTGCGCCTGCTGGCGGCGGACGCCCGGCTGGTCGGGGACAGCGGGGGCAAGGCCAAGGCGCCGCTGCGGGTCATCGAGTCCGCCGACAAGGTGGGCCGCTTCCTCTTCGGCATCACCCGGACCGTGCCGCCGGGCCTGGAGTTCACCGTCCTCGAACTCAACGGTGGGATCGCGCTGTTGGCCCACCAAGATGGCGTACCGGACTCCGTCCTCCAGCTCGCCGTCGTGGACGGCAAGATCCAGACCGTCTACATCGTCCGCAACCCAGAGAAGCTGGAGTCGCTCGCGGCCGGCTGAGAGGGCGGGCGCCGCTGCGGGGGCTCTGAAACCGGCCGGGGAGGTGGCAGCGACATCGCTCGCGCCCCCCACTGGGCACCCCACGCGCACGGCGGCGTACGAGGCGCTACGCA
Organism: Streptomyces sp. NPDC001219; assembly: GCF_053597915.1. Classification (NCBI taxonomy): domain Bacteria; kingdom Bacillati; phylum Actinomycetota; class Actinomycetes; order Kitasatosporales; family Streptomycetaceae; genus Streptomyces; species Streptomyces sp. NPDC001219. The sequence continues at coordinate 5,464 of NZ_JBSFJF010000050.1, forward strand.
GACGGACCGCGCTGCCCGTTCGGGCATGCCGGACGGTCCGAACCGGATACCGGATTGGTCTTGACCAAGGGTAGGGGCGCCCATATCGTCGGGATACTGCAACAACCTTTAATAAAGAAGCGCTCATAATCGGGCGCGCGACGGGCCCACAGCTCCCGGAGGCGCGTGCGGCCCGGGTGCCACGGGAACAGCCCGGTAGCGGCCAGTGCGGAGGACAGGGTGGGGACCACGCAGCTCGAAACGGTGCCGGAGCCGAAGTACTGGCACCTCAAGACCGTGCTCAGCGAGGCGCTGGACTCGGAGTTCGCGGTCGGCGAGATTCTGCCCAACGAGCGTGATCTGGCGGCCCGGTTCGGCGTCGCGCGGGCCACGCTCCGGCAGGCCCTCGAACAGCTGGAGCTGGAAGGCAGACTCCAGCGCCGCCGCGGTGTGGGCACCACCGTCGCCCCGCCCCGCGTCGGTGTCGCCGTCGCCCCCGCCCGCCCCACCTGGCCCGGTGCCGCCGGTGACGACTGGCAGCCGGTCGACGCCGTCGAGACCGACACCGTGCCCGCAGCGGTGGCCCGCCTGCTGGAGACGGCCGCCGGTGACCGGGTGCACCTCGTCCGCCGCAGCCGGGTCACCCAGGGGCAGCCGCTCGCCGCCGAGTCGCTGTACGTGCCGGTGGCCGCGCTCCCGGTCCGCCTGGAGGCCGGCGTGCTGAACGGCCCGGCCGGCGCGTACGCGGTGCTGGGGGAGTTGCAGTCGCTGGAACTGGACGGCCAGGACCGTACCGTCGAGCTCGGTTCGGCCCGTGCGGAGGACGCCAAGCAGCTGGACCGGCTGCCGGGCGCGCCCGTCCTGGTCGTCACCACCCGCTATGTCTCGGGAGGCCGCACGGCGGCCGTCGCGGTCTCCACCTACCGCGCCGACACCTGCCGGCTGACCTTCGGCGACAGCGACGCGGTCGCGCTGCTCACGGGCTGATTCCACCCGGCAGCGACGTACGGGCCCGCACGGGAGCGGGCCCGTAGCGTTGTGAGGGGCGGCCGTCGGGCCGTTGAGGGGCATCGCTCAGCAGCGGCGGTCAGGGGGCCGCGGTGCGGGGACGGCCCGTCACCGTGCCCTCCACCGCGAAGAGTTCACCCTCCACGTGGTCCAGCGCGAGCCGCAGCGCCCCGGTGGCCACCGCCGCCTCGCCGAGCTGCGACAGGGCCACCCGCGGCGGGCGCAGACAGTAGCGCGCCAACTCCCCGCGCAGCGGCTCCAGTACGCCCGCCAGGCCCGCCGCCCAGCCGCCGATCACCACCAGCTCCGGGTCCAGCGCCAGCACCAGCGCCGCGACATCGTGCACCAGCCGCCGGATGAAGCGGTCCACCGCCTCCCGCGCCTGTGCGTCCCCGTCCCGCGCCGCCGCGAAGACCGCCGCCACCTGTGCCTCGTCCAGGGGATGCAGCGGCTCTCCGGTCGTGGACAGCAGTTTCTCCGGCGTCGCCTCCCGGCCGAGCAGATGCAGCGCGCCGATCTCCCCGGCGGCTCCGCCGAAGCCGCGGTGCAGCCGTCCGCCGATCAGCGAGCCGGCCCCCGGGCTCAGCCCCGCCAGCACGAAAACGATGTCATCCGAGCCGGTCGCCGCACCCTGCCAGTGCTCGGCCACCGCGGCGGCGTTCGCGTCGTTCTCGACCAGCACCGGGCAGCGGAACGACCGGCGCAGCCGGTCACCCAGGGGCAGCCCCGTCCAGCCCGGCAGCGCGGTGCTCAGCCGGACGGTGCCGTCCGCCTCCACGATGCCGGGGCCGGCCACCCCGACGGCCCGCAGCGCACCGCGGGGCACACCGGTACGGCGCAGCAGGTCGGCCACCACCGCACGGACCCGTTCCAGCCGCTCGTCGGCCGGTGCGCGCTCCTCCACGGCGCGCTGCGCGGAGTCCAGCACCCGCCCGCCCAGATCGGACAGCAGGGCGGCGACGCGGTGCGGGCCGATCTCGATGCCCAGCAGATGCCCGGCCTCCGCACGGAAACGGAACCGGCGGGCCGGCCGCCCCTGGCGGCGCGTCTCCCCCTCCCCGGCGGCCGCCTCGGCCACCAGGCCGGTCTCGATGAGCCCCTCGACCACTCCCTCGACCGTCGGCCGGGACAGCCCGGTCACCTGGACGAGGTCGGTGAGCGTGGGGGAGTCCGCGGCGCGCAGCGCGTCCAGCACCACCGCGGAGTTGATCCGTCGCAGCAGGGAGGGGTCCCCGCCGGTGAGCCGCCCCAACGTCCGTCTCCCTCACTGTGCGTGTGGGGCGGATCGTAGCCGGTCAGAGGGTGGGCGGCGAGTCCCGCAGGAGGGAGGCACGGGCGGCCGGGGCGCGGCACGGGGTCCGCCCGCGTCCGTCACCGGGACGGTCAATTGTCAGACCCGCGCGGTTTACTGACGGCATGACCCTTGACGAGTATCTGACGGTCATCGACCAGATCCGGCTGCGGGAGTTCCCGGCGGTCCCGGGCCGGTCCGCCACGGTCGAGAGCGGCCCCGGCCACCACATAGCCGGGCTGCGGGTCAGCGGGGAGTTCTGGGACGCGGACCGCGCCGAGGTCGCGGAGACCGAGGAGGAGTTCACGGCCGAGCTGGCGGCGCTGGTACAGGCGCTCTCGTTACGGTGGGGCACGCCCGAAATACTCGATCTCACGCCCCACTTGGAACGGACCGCACAGGGCCTGCCGGTCCCGCCGCCGCTGGACACGCTGTGCGGATATGTCCCGCGGATGCACGGCTGGCGGGTCCGGGGCCGCTGGATCGGCACAGGGATCGGGCAGGGCTCCCCCGAGCTGCCGCTCCACCTGCTGGTGGCGGTCGCGGAGGAGGCGGCCGTCAGTGGGTGAACGCCGGGGCCAGGGCCGCGGAGAGGAGACGGCGGGGGCTGCCGGTGCCGTTGGCGGGGACGGTCCAGAGATCCGATCCGTAGTCGCCCGGCAGGGAGTAGACGAGGGTGTGGCCGTCGCGCCAGACCGCCTGGTCGTCGATGTTGCGGTGTTCGCCGGTCGCGGTCTCGCGCAGGGTGCGCAGATCGAGGACGTACAGCCGCCAGGGGGCGTCGGGGTCGGCGTCCGCGACGCGCTTCTTGTAGGCGATGCGGGTGCCGTCGGGGGACAGCGAGGGGCACTCGACGTTGGGGTGCAGGGCCCGGAGCGTTCGGGTGCGCCGGTCGCCGCGGACGAGATAGGTCTTTCCGCCCGTGGCGACGGTGGCGTAGAAGCGGGTGTCATCGGCGAAGGTGACGCCCCAGACGTTGATGTCGGCGGCGTGGACCCGGTGCCCGTCGACGGTCAGCGCATAGGTCTCCAGGTTGGCGTCCAGGTGCCGGCCGCGGGTGTCGACGATCGAGGTGCGGGTGGAGAAGGCGGTGCCCGCGTAGGAGTCGCCGCTGACGAAGACGGTCCAGGCGACGGTGCGGCCGCTGGGGGAGACCCGGGCGCGGGTGGGGGTGCCGGGCAGGTCGTAGTGGCGCAGGGGGCGCAGCCGGTGGTCCAGGAGGACGGCGCGGTAGGTGTCCCGGAGTTTGCCGTGGACGGCCTGAAGGCAGATACCGGTTCCGGCGGCCGCGTGGAACCGCAGGCAGCGGACCCCGGAGGCGGTGCGCGGGCCGCCGAGCCGTCCTTCCGGCACGGCGGTGATCTCGTCGCGGTGCGGCCCCCAGGCCATGTTGCGGAAGAGGCTCCGGTGCGGATCGTCCAGGCGCACCGGACCGGAGGCCACCTCGGGGCCGCCGGACTGTGTGCGGTCCTTCCGGTCGGCGCGTCCGGCGGCGTGCAGGGTCGCGGCGACGGCCACCCCGCCGAGGACGAGCACGGTGGTCAGCAGGATGAGCAGTCGTGCGGTGCGGCTCAGCGGGGTCGGGTTCACGGTGTGTGCTCCGAGAGGGAGTTCGGGGCCGCCGCCGGTCCGGCGGGCCGCAGCAGACGGGTGCTGAGGGCCGCGGCCAGGGCCAGCCCGGCGGCCGCGGCGAGGAGGGCGGTGTGGTCGCCCCAGGCGGTCCAGGCGGCGCCGAAGGCGAGCGAGCAGACGAAGCGGGCGGCCGTCTGGCCGGTCTGCACCACCGCCAGACCGCTGCCGCGGGTGTCCGCGGGCACCGCGTCGGCGGTCGCGGCCGCCAGCACCCCGTCGGTCGCCGCGTAGAACGCGCCGTGCAGGACGAGCACGGCACAGACCAGCGCCGTACCGGCGTGGAGAGGCGCCAGCAGCAGCCCGTAGGCGCACAGCAGCACCAGATGCCCCACCAGGAACAGCCGCCGTCGGCCGATCCGGTCGGCGATCGCGCCCATCGGCACCGCCAGCGACAGAAACGCCGCCGCGGTGCCCAGGGGGAGCAGCGGAAACCACCCCGCCGGGAGGTCCAGCCGCCGTTGCAGCGTCAGATACAGGAAGGAGTCGCTGACGGTGGTCAGCCCGAGCAGCACGGCACACACGGTCAGCCGGCGCACCTGCGGCCGGCCCAGCAGGTCGCGCACCGGCGTCCGGGGCCCGCCCGGGGCCCGTCCGGCGGCGCCCCTCGCGGCGGTGTCGTCCGTGGCCGTGTGCTCCGTGGTGGTGTCCTGCGCCGCGGTGTCCTGTGCCGTGGTCTCCCTCCGGGCGGACAGGGCGCGGCCCGGGACGAACAGCAGGAGGACGACCACGCCCAGCACGGCGACACAGAAGCTGACCGTGAACACCGCGTCATAGCCGTCCGCCGCCAGCCGCAGCAGCAGGAACGCCACCAGCGGGCCGCACAGCGCGCCCGCGGTGTCCATCGCCCGGTGCACCCCGAACGCCCGGCCGCGCGCGGCCGGCTCGGCGGCGAGGGAGATCATCGCGTCCCGTGGCGCGGTCCGCAGCCCCTTGCCGGTCCGGTCCACCGCCAGCACCGCCCCGATCAGCGGCAGTGAGTGCACCAGCAGTAACAGCGGCTTGCAGAGGGCGGAGAGCCCGTACCCCACCACGGCCACCATCTTGTGCCCGCGGCCTCCGCCCCGGTCCGACAGCCGCCCGCCCACCAGTCGGACCAGTGCGCTCACCCCGTTGTAGACCCCGTCCAGCACCCCGAACCCCAGGGGCGACAGGCCGAGTTCGGCGACAAGGTACAGCGGGAGCACGGCCGTGACCATCTCCGAGGAGATGTCGGTGATCAGGCTGACGGTGCCCAGGACCAGCACCGTGGACGGTACGGCGGCGCCGGCACGCCGCTTCCTCGCGGTGCGCCGGCCGCCCGGCCGCCCCTCCGTGGCAGGGCCCGGGCGGCCGTCTGTGAGATACACGGGTCAGCCCGCCCAGATACCGCTGATGTCCTTGGCGTCGGCGGCATGGCCCGCGTGCGAGGTGCCGTACATGTCCTCGAGGGTGCGCAGCACGTCGTAGTGGTTGTAGGTGGTGTCCGAGGTGGAGCCGGCCTGCACGGGCTCGCCGTACAGGACGGTCGGGATGCGGTTGCCGCTGAGCCGGTTGTCCTCGTCGAAGGTGACCAGCAGCAGGCTGTTGTGGGTCTTGGCCCAGTCGGCGTAGCTCTTGAGGTGGCTCTTCAGCCAGGTGTCACCCGTGGACACCGAGCAGTCGTGCATGTCGCTGCACAGGTTCGGCACCACGAACGAGATGGTGGGCAGCTTCGAGAAGTCGCTGGGGAAGGCGTCGAGGGTGTGCGCCGAGCCGGTGGAGACGTTGCTGAAGCCGAACCACGGGTTGTGCTTCTGCGCGTACTTGCCGCTCTTGCAGGTGGTCGAGCCGTCGGACGGCAGCGACTCGTTGTAGCTCGCCCAGGACTTGCCGGCCGCGGTCAGCTCGGAGGCGAGGTTGGGGGCGTCGCTGAACCCCGGGTCGACGCAGCTGTCGTCGGTGACGCCCTGGGTGTCGCCGGAGAAGAGGGCGTAGTAGTTGGGCTGGCTGGGGTGGGTCTCGGCGTAGGACGCCTTCAGGCTGGCGCCGCCGGAGGCCAGGGAGTTGACGTACGGGGCGCTGGAGCTGCCGACCACCTGGTCGTAGGCGTGGTTCTCGAAGACCACCACGACCACATGGTCGGGGGTGGGGACAGCGGCCGCGGCGGGCTCGGCGCCGAAGCCGTTGCCCGCCCAGAGGCCGAGGCCGGCGGTGGCCAGGCCGAACGCCCCGGCGAGCGCGGTGACTCTGCGGCGGCGCGAGCGGCGGACACGGTGGGAGGAGGGGGACGCGGCGGCGGAGGGTGACGCGGACGAGGCAGGCACGGGGTCTCCGTAAGGGAGTGGGGGGCGTGCGCGGGCGGCGTCAGAGTAGAGCGGTCACATAGGCATGTACATGCCTTCGAAGTGACCGGCGGCCGAACGGCCGACGACCTTATGCGCCGTCGTCCTCCGCGAACGCCGCGGCGCGCAGCCGCCCGTATTCCTCGGCCATGGTCGCCACCGTCCAATGGGCGTTCAGACCGCTGGGGTTGGGCAGGGCCCAGATCCGGGTGTCGCCCAGCGTCCGCTGCTGCGGCCCGATCGCGGCCTTCTTGTCGTCGAAGGCGACGCGGTACGCGGTGACACCGGCGACGGCGAGCCAGCGCGGGCGCAGCCGGGCCACCTTCTCGGCCAGCAGCCGGCCGCCCTCGCGGTACTCCTGCGCGGTCAGCTCGTCGGCCTTGGCCGTCGCCCGTGCCACGACATTGGTGATGCCCAGGCCGTGGGAGAGCAACTCCGCCTGCTCGGCGGGCCGGAACTGGCGCGGGGTGAACCCGGCGGCGTGCAGCACCGGCCAGAAGCGGTTGCCGGGGCGGGCGAAGTGGTGGCCGGTGGCCGCCGTCATCAGCCCGGGGTTGATGCCGCAGAAGAGCACGCGAAGGCCGCTCGCGGCCACGTCGGGGACGAGGCGGTCACGAGCGGCTTCCAGCTCTTCGGGGGTGAAGCGCACGGGTCCCCGCGTCAGAGGATCGAGCCGGGGGTGTACGCCGCGGCCTCGGGGTGCTGCTTGCTGACCTCCTCGACCCGGGCGACGACGGACGCCACCTGGTCGGCCGCGGCACCGGTGAAGGAGAGCTTGTCCGCCATCAGCGCGTCCAGCTCCGCCCGGTCCAGCGGAATCCGCGCGTCCGCGGCCAGCTTGTCCAGCAGCTCGTTGCGCTCCGCGCCCTGCTCCCGCATGGCCAGCGCCGAGGCGACCGCGTTCTCCTTGATCGCCTCGTGCGCCTCCTCGCGGCCCACACCGGCGCGCACCGCGCCCATCAGCACCTTGGTCGTGGCGAGGAAGGGCAGGTAGCGGTCCAGCTCGCGGGCGACGACGGCGGGGAAGGCGCCGAACTCGTCGAGCACGGTCAGGAACGTCTCCAGCAGACCGTCCAGCGCGAAGAACGCGTCCGGCAGCGCGACCCGGCGCACCACGGAGCAGGACACATCGCCCTCGTTCCACTGGTCACCGGAGAGCTCACCGGTCATCGAGGCGTAGCCGCGCAGGATCACCATCAGGCCGTTGACGCGCTCGCAGGAGCGGGTGTTCATCTTGTGCGGCATCGCCGAGGAGCCGACCTGGCCGGGCTTGAAGCCCTCGGTGACCAGCTCGTGACCGGCCATCAGCCGGACGGTCTTGGCCAGCGACGACGGCGCGGCGGCCAGCTGCACCAGCGCGGTCACCACGTCGTAGTCCAGCGACCGCGGGTAGACCTGGCCGACGGAGGTGAAGGCCTGGCCGAAGCCGAGGTGCGCGGCGATCCGCTGCTCCAGGTCGGCGAGCTTGGCGGCGTCCCCGCCGAGCAGGTCCAGCATGTCCTGGGCGGTGCCCACCGGGCCCTTGATGCCGCGCAGCGGGTAGCGGGAGAGGAGATCCGTAAGGCGCGCGTACGCCACCAGCAGCTCGTCCGTCGCGGTCGCGAAGCGCTTGCCCAGCGTCGTGGCCTGCGCCGCGACGTTGTGCGAGCGGCCCGCCATCACCAGCTCGGCGTTCTGGGCGGCCAGCGAGCCCAGGCGCGCCAGCACGGCGACCGTACGGTCCCGCATCAGCTCCAGCGACAGCCGCACCTGCAGCTGCTCGACGTTCTCCGTCAGGTCGCGGGAGGTCATGCCCTTGTGGACCTGCTCATGGCCGGCCAGGGCGTTGAACTCCTCGATACGGGCCTTGACGTCGTGCCGGGTGACCTTCTCGCGCTCGGCGATCGAGGCCAGGTCGACCTGGTCCAGGACCCGCTCGTAGTCGGCCAGCGCCTGCTCGGGGACCTCCACCCCCAGGTCCTTCTGCGCGCGCAGCACGGCCAGCCACAGCTTCCGCTCCAGCTTGACCTTGTATTCGGGGGACCACAGCACGGCCAGCTCCGCGGAGGCGTAGCGGCCGGCCAGGACATTGGGGATGCGAGGCTTCGCAGACACAGCAGTCACGTGGTCAGAGTCTACTGGCGGTTTGCGCAGGCCAGCGCCCCGGTCCCGGCTGTAGCTTCCTCCAAGCCGGGGCCCGGCGGTCCGGAGCCCGGCACCAGCGGCTGTCAGCCCTCGTACGGCAGCAGCTCCGGGCGCTTGGCGGGGCGGCCGTCACCGGAGGACCGGCCGGTGAGCCGCCGGACTGTCCACGGCACCAGATGCTCGCGCGCGAACCGCAGATCCGCGGTGCGCCGCGCACGCCAGTCCGGTGGGGCGGCGGCCGGCAGCGGGGTGTCCCAGTCCGGCTCCGCGGCCTGCCCGAGCGCCTGCCAGACGGCCTCCGCCACCCGGCGGTGCCCCTCGGCGTTCAGATGCAGCCGGTCGTCGGCCCACATCCGCGGGTCGGACAGCGACCGCGAGGCATACAGATCCACGACCACCGCGCCGTGCCGCGCGGCCACCTCGTCGATCCGCGCGAACAGCTGCTCCATGCGCGGCCGGAAACGCTCCAGCACCGGTCCCTGCCGCCCCGGGCTGCGCATCAGCACCAGCTGCCCGCCGCCCGCGGCCAGCAGCGCGGCGGCGTCCTCGAACCGGGCGCACACACGGTCCACGTCGCACCGGGGCCGCAGGACGTCGTTGAGCCCGCCGACCAGCGTCACCAGATCGGCGCCCATCGTGGCCGCCGGCCCGCACTGCTCGTCGGCGATCTGCCCGATGAGCTTGCCGCGCACCGCGAGATTGGCGTAACGGAAGACCGGCGCGGTGGCGGACTCCCCGGCGGGCGGCCGGGCGGCGGCGGCCAGCCGGGCGGCGAGCAGATCGGCCCAGCCGCGGTAGGAGCCGTCCGGCAGACCGTCCGACATTCCCTCGGTGAAGCTGTCGCCGACCGCGACGAAACTGGTGTACCGGGCATTTATCTCCATGGCGCGGTGATCCTACCGCTCGCCGTACCGCGCGGTATGCCCGGTCCCCCGGGAGGTGACGGCTCCCGCCGTGTACGGTCTGGTGTCGTCCGGACGGCGAGGAAAGAGGCAGGTGGCCGCGCGATGACTCCCCGCCGGGGCGACGGTCCCGACGAGCCGACGCTCACCGAACGGGTCCGCCGTCAGCAGCTCATCGACGCCACCATCGACCTGATCTCCACCCGGGGTTACCCCGCGACCTCGCTGTCGGCGATCGCCGAGCGGGCCGGACTCTCCAAGGCCGCGGTGCTCTACCACTTCTCCTCGAAGGACAAGCTGACCAAGGCGGCGCTGGAACAGGTGATGGAGCAGTTCAGCGCCTACGTCACCGAGCGGCTGGCGCGGGCGGCCGGCCCGCGGGACGCGATCGTCGCCTACGTACGGGCGATGGTCGGCTACCAGCAGGCCAACCGCCGCCAGGTCCGGGTGATCACCGAGATGCTGCTCGACGACGAGGGAGGCACCCGCCTCAAGACGCCGGGCTCCCATGACACCCACGGCCGGTGGCAGGGCCTGGCCGAACTGCTGACGGAAGGTCAGCGGGCGGGTGTGCTGCGGGAGTTCGATGTGCAGACCGTCGCCCTGGCGATCGGCGGCGCGATCGACGGGGTGATCGCGCACTGGCTGGCCCACCCGGAGCTGGATCTGGACGCCGCGGCCGTGGAACTGGAGGAGTTCACCCTCCACGCGATCGAGCGCCGGGGCTGACCCGGGCGAAGGCGGGGGCGCGCTCGGGGCGTATCCCGAACCCGCCCAGCAGGCCGGTCACGGTCCGCAGCGGCGGCACCCGGCGCAGCAGCCGCACCGGTACCGGCAGTCGGTCGCCGTCGAGCGTGCCGGCCAGCGCGGAGCGGATCATCGTGTGCTCGGCCCGCTGGGAGCGCTGCAGCACGGCCACCGGCAGCTGCCGCCGCTTCTGCACCCGCGCCAGGTCGGCCGCCGTGACCGCGCCGCGGCGCAGTGGTTCCGCCAGTATCCGGGCCGCGGCGACCGCGTCCTGCAGTGCGAGGTTGACCCCCACACCGCCGACCGGCGACATGGTGTGCGCCGCGTCCCCGAGGCACAGCAGCCCGTGCCGGTACCAGCGCCGCAGCCGGCCGAAGGTGACCTCCAGCAGCTTGACGTCGTCCCACGAGGCGATCGCGCCGGTCACCTCGTCGTCCCAGCCGAACAGCGCCCCGAGACGGTCCCGCAGCCACTGGATGTCGTGGGTGCGCAGCTCCGCGTCCCGGCCCTTCTCGATCAGGTAGGAGGTCTGGAAGTACGTGCCGCGGTCCATGGTGACCGCGACCTGGCCCTCGCCGAAGTGGGCGAACACCCGCCCGGCCGTGAGGTCGTCGGCCGGGGCGTCCACCCGCACCTGCCAGACGTCCATCGGCACCTCGAAGGGCCGCTGCCGGAGGCCGGCAGCCCGCCGGACCACCGAGTCCCGGCCGTCGCAGGCGACCGTCAGGTCCGCGGCCAGCTCGCCCGGAGTGCCGTGCGCGTCGACGTACCGCACCCCCGTGACGCGGCCGTCGTCGGTGAGCAGCCCGCGGACCTCGGTCCGCATCCGCAGGGTGAAGTGCGGCTCCTCGGCGGCCGCGCCCGCGAGCAGATCGAGGAAGTCCCACTGCGGGACCATGGCGAAGTACTTGTGCCGGCCGGGGATGCGCCGCATGTCGGTCATCACGACCGTGGTGCCGCCGATCCTGGCGCGCATCTCCTCCAGTCTGGCGAACGGCAGCCGCGCGAAGGCCTCGCCGAGACCGAGTTCGTCCAGCAGGCGCAGGGTCGACGGATGGACGGTGTCGCCGCGGAAGTCCCGCAGGAAGTCGCCGTGCTTCTCCAGGACGGTCACCTCGACACCGGCCCGGGCCAGCAGCAGCCCCAGCATCATTCCGGCGGGTCCGCCGCCCACGATGCAGCACGTGGTGCGTTCCATGTCCTTGCCCCCTCCTCGCGTACGCATGCGATGACGACCGGCGCGGACGCACGCGTCTGACCGATCGGTCAGCAATCTAACCGATCGGTCAGACGTGGTGAACGCCGCCCCCGTCAGGCCGCGGGGCGTTGCAGCACCAGCTCCCGGAGCACGTCCTCCATCGTCACCAGCCCGGACAGCCGCCCGTCGTCGCCGATCACCGCGGCCAGATGCGTACTCGATCCGCGCATCGCCGTCAGCACGTCGTCGAGCAGCGTCGAGGCCTTCACCCGGGCGATCGGGCGCAGCGCGGAGACCGGGAAGGGCTGACTGCGCGGGCTGGCGTCCAGCGCGTCCTTGACGTGCAGATAGCCGAGGATGCGCCGGGTGTCGTCGACCACGGGGAAGCGGGAGAAGCCGGACTCGGCGGCCAGCCGCTCCAGCTCCTCGGCGGTGACCCCCATCCGTGCCGAGACGACCTGCTCGGCCGGCAGCACCACGTCCCTGACCGGGCGGCGGCCCAGCTCCAGCGCGTCGCGCAGCCGCTCCTTCGCCCGCTCGTCGAGCAGACCGGCCTGCCGGGAGTCCTCGACCATCTTCGCGAGCTGGTCGTCCGAGAACGTCGCGGCCACCTCGTCCCTGGTCTCCACCCGCATCAGCCTGAGCAGCCCGTTGGCCAGCGCGTTGATCGCGAAGATCGCCGGGCGCAGGGCCCGGGTCAGCGCGACCAGCGGCGGCCCGAGCATCAGCGCGCTGCGTACCGGCTCGGCCAGCGCGACGTTCTTCGGCACCATCTCGCCGAGGAGCATGTGCAGATAGGTCGCCAGCGACAGCGCGATCACGAAGGAGATCGGGTGGATCAGCGCGGTCGAGATGCCCACCGCGTGGAACAGCGGTTCCAGGAGATGGGCGATGGCCGGCTCGGCGACCGCGCCCAGCACCAGGGTGCACAGGGTGATGCCCAGCTGGGCCGCCGCCAGCAGGGCCGAGACATGCTGGAGACCCCACATCACGCTCGCCGCCCGGCGGTCACCGCGCTCGGCGTACGGCTCGATCTGGCTGCGGCGCACCGAGATCAGGGCGAACTCGGCGCCCACGAAGAAGGCGTTGACGACCAGCGTCAGCAGACCCACGAACAGCTGCAGCGCGGTCATCGGCGGGCCCCCGTCTCCTGCTCGTCGGTGCTGCCCGGCAGCGGGGCGTGCAGCAGCACCCGCGCCGCGCGGTGCCCGGCGGCGTCCAGCACATCCATCGACCAGCCGGCCACTTCCAGGGTGTCGCCGGCTTCCGGTATCCGGCCCAGCTCGGTGGCGATCAGGCCGGCCAGGGTCTCGTACGGGCCCTCCGGGAGCCGCAGCCCGATCCGTTCCAGCTGGTCGGTGCGTGCGGCGCCGTCGGCCTGATAGGCCCTGCGGCCCTCCGCGTCGGTACCGGCCGGCGCCAGGTCGGGCGTCTCCAGCGGGTCGTGTTCGTCGCGGACCTCGCCGACGACCTCCTCGACGATGTCCTCCAGCGTCACCACGCCGGCCGTGCCGCCGTACTCGTCGATGACCACGGCCATCGTGCGGCGGCCGGAGAGCCGGTCGAGCAGCCGGTCCACGGTCAGCGTGGTCGGCACCAGCAGCGGCTCGCGCACCAGCTCGGAGACCGGGTGGCGGGGGCGGCGCTCGGCCGGGACGGCCAGGACGTCCTTGATGTGCGCGACCCCGACGACGCTGTCCGGGCTGCCGCGGTAGACGGGGAAGCGGGACAGCCCGGTCGCCCGGGTCGCGTTGGCCACGTCCTCCGCGGTGGACTGCACCTCCAGCGCGATCACCTGCACCCGCGGTGTCATCACGTTCTCCGCGGTCAGGTCGGCGAGGTTGAGGGTGCGGACGAAGAGCTCGGCGGTGTCCGGCTCCAGCGCGCCCTCCTTGGCGGAGTGCCGGGCCAGCGCCACCAGCTCCTGCGGGCCGCGGGCCGAGGCCAGTTCCTCGGCCGGCTCCAGACCCATCCGGCGGACCGTGCGGTTGGCGGTGTTGTTGAGGTGCCGGATCAGCGGTCTGAACGCGGCGCTGAACACGCGCTGGGCGGTGGCGACCTTCTTCGCGATGCCCAGCGGGTTGGAGATGGCCCAGTTCTTCGGGACCAGCTCACCGACGACCATCAGGACGACCGTGGAGAGCGCCGTGCCGAGGACCAGGGCCACCGAGTCCGCCACCGAGCGCGACAGGCCCAGCGCGTCCAGCGGTCCGGCCAGCAGGGTGGCGATGGCCGGTTTGGACAGCATGCCGATGACCAGGCCGGTGACGGTGATGCCGAGCTGCGCCCCGGAGAGCTGGAAGGTGAGTCCGCGGACCGCCTTGAGGGCGCTGTCCGCGCCCCGTTCGCCGCGCTCGGCGGCGCGTTCCAGTTCGCTGCGCTCGACGGTCGTCAGTGAGAACTCGGCCGCGACGAAGACCCCGCAGGCCAGGGTCAGGAGGAGCGCCACGCCCAGCAGGAGCAGGTCGGTCATCGGGTCACCTCCGTCCCATGATCGAACAGGATCGGGAGGTTCGCGCTCTGTCGGGAGGATGACCAACAACTGGGAGGCTCGCCCATGGCTGGACGCTCACACACCTTTCACTGACGTAGGGGAACACCCATGGTAAAGGATCAGCAAAGTCCCCGATGCGTGACGAGTGCCGGTATGTGAGGAGCGTCGGTAGGTGAGGAGCCCCGGCAGGAGAAGAGCCCGCCCCGGGGCCGGGACGGGCTCGGTGTGCGCTCCGGGCGGCGCGCTCAGTCGTCGAGGTGTTTGACCCAGCGGCTCCACTGCGGCTCGGGCGCGTAACCCGCCGCACGCCACGCCCGCTGCGCGAGGTCGTTGCGGTCCAGCACCATCGCGTCACCGCGCCGGCCGCCCAGCGCGCGGAACCGCTCCTCGGCCGCCGCCAGCAGCGCCCCGCCGACGCCCTGCCTGCGGTGCCCGGGGTGGACGGCCAGCCGGTAGAGATGGCAGCGCCAGCCGTCGAAGCCGGCGATCACCGTGCCCACCAGCACCCCGTCCCGCTCGGCCAGCAGCAGCGACTCGGGATCACGGGCCACCAGCCGGGCCACACCGTCGCTGTCGTCGCTGATGCTGGTGCCCTCGGCGGCCACCTTCCAGAAGGCCAGTACGGCATCGAGATCGGCCGGCGTCCCGGCCCGCACCTGAAGATCACTCATGGCCGCAATCCCATCACCGGGCGGCGCGGGGTGTCGAACGGATTCCCCTCCGCGGGACCGCGGCGGAGCGCGGCGTACGCCCCCGCGTCCTGCACCGAGATGGAGATCCGGGGGAGGACTGATCTTGGACATTGACCTGGTGGCCCGGGTGCCCGAGACTCCGTTGAGCCCCCCTCGGCGGCCGCCCGCCCCACCGGTCATCCGGCAGCTTCCCGCTGCCCACCGCCGGTTGGCCGTCCCGTCACCCACCAGCCCGCGACCCCGCGCGGGCTCGCCCCGAGGAGGCCACCGTGACCCATCGGCACGGAGCCGCGCGGCCCGCCGCGGCCGGACCCCACACCGTCGACGAGGTGCCACAGCGCGCACGGCACGGGGGTGCCCGTGCGCTGTTCACCCTGGGGCTCGGCACCCATGCCGCCCCGCTGGCACTGGTCACCGGCGCGATGGTGGTGCAGGTGTGTCATCAGCCGCTGTGGTCGGGCGTCCTGGCGGTGCTCGTCGGGCAGTTGCTCGGCGGGATGTTCACCGCGGCGCAGCGTGTGCACGGCTCGCGGCCCGGCGGGGCACAGCGGCGCACGAGCCGGACCGGGCTCGGGGCGCCGGGCGCCCTGGCGGGCACGGCCCTCGCGGCCGTCGTCTACGTCGTGTGCTTCGCCGCCCACCTCGCCCTCGCCGGGAAGTCCCTGCACCTCCTCGCGCCGGGCCTGCCGGACGGCGCGGGCATCCTGCTCGGCACCGTGGGCGCCGCGGTGCTCTGCCTGACCGGCCGTCGCCGCGCCCTTCACAGGGTGGCGGCGGTGGGGCTCGCCCTCGGCGTCCTGGCCGTCCTCGGGATCGGCGTGGCCCGTGGCCTGCCGGCGGACTTCCTCACCAGGGGCGGCTTCACCTTCGCCGGCTGGCTCGCGATCGTCTCGCTCAGCGCCCTGTGGCAGCCGGCCTTCGCCCTGTACCGCCCGCACCCCGCGCGCCCGCCGGCCCGCACCGCCGCGACTCCCGCCGGCTTCTGGGCGACGTACGGGGGCTGCTGCCTGGGCTCCCTGCCGCCGTTCCTGGCCGGTGCGGCGGTCGCCCCCGCCTGCCCCGGTCCGGGGGGCGCCGCCGGATTCCAGGCCACGGCCGGGGAGTTCGGGCCGGTGCTGCTGGTGCTCTTCCTCGTCAGCGTCCTCAGCCACACCGCGCTCCATCTCTCCCGCGCGGTGCACATGACGCTCACCCTCGGGCGGATCTCCCGGCCCCGGCGGCTGCCCCGCCCGAGCGTCCGCGGCGCGGTCTGCGCGCTCGTCCTGACGGGCGGACCTGCGCTCGCCCTCGGCCTGTCCGGAGACTTCGGGACCCGCTTCGGTGAAATGGCCGTGGTGCTGCTGGCCGTGATGGTGCCCTGGGCCGCGATCACCGTCGTCGACATCGCGCTGCTGCGGCAGGGCCGTCCGGACCCCGATGAGCTCTGCGACCCGGACGCCGTCCCCTACGGCCGCGTCGACCCGGTCGCGCCCGGCTCGTACGCCCTGGGCATCGCTGTCCAGATCCCGTTCCTAGCCGCCGGTCCGTACGCCGGCCCGCTGGCGGAGTACGTCGGCGGCGCGGCGCTCTCCTGGCTCGTCGGGCTGACCGTGACCGCGCCGCTGTACTTCCTGTGGGCGCGCTCCCGGCGGCGGTGCGAGGGCGGAGCGGTGCTCAGCATGCGCGAGCAGGCCGCCCGCATCCTCGATCCGCTCCGGCCCCTGTACCCCGAGGACGTACGCGGCTTCGCGGACACCCGCTAAGGGGTGTCCGCACCCCGATTTCCCGCTTCCGGCCCTTCCTGCGCCAGGCACAGAAATTCTGTGCCTGGCCCGAAATTCCCTTTCTCTGGGCCTTCCTGAAAGGGCGGTGCGGCATCCTACGGATGTTCCCGGGGTTTGGCGAATCGCCATCGGATCTCCGGTGCAAGTTCCTTTGTGCCGACGGCTTTCCGGAGGCGAGAGCCGGCCAACTTCCCGCGATCCGGGGAATCCGATGTGCGGCGACTCCTCAACTCCATTAATTCAAGGGGGAGTTAGGTGAAGTGCCGGGATGCCCGAGGTTTCGGGGGTGGCATTGTCGGACTTTCAAAGGTGGCTGAAAGCGGGCATGTTGCCTCATTCTGGCCGCGTGTGAAGTGCGGTGAGGCAACTTCGGCCGGGTTTCGTGGCTGGATTGTTTTGTTACGGTGACCCCTGTTCTCGGAAAGGCAGTTCGGGTGACCGGACCGGCCTGTGGGGAGTGGTGGGCGCTTTTCCCGCGCCCACCACTTTCCGTTCCGGTATTCCCCCATGGAGACGATTTAGTTGAACGTGAAACTCCCTTCGCGGAAGCGTGAGGCGCGCGGTACCCACCGGCGCAGGGCCCGGATGATTCCGCTCGGCATCCTGGCCTCGGTCGGCGTCCTCGGTGGAACGCTGGCGGTGTTCAACTCCCAGGACAACGCCACGGCGAACGAGGCCTTCCCCCAGGCCTCGCACAGCGCCACCCCCGACGGCACGTCGAGCGACCGGCCCTCGACGCCCGCGCCGAAGGCGACCGCATCGGGGAACAGCAAGATCGACCGCTACGAGGCGGAGATCCACCGCCTGGTCAACAAGGCGCGGACCGAGCACGGCTGTGCCCCCCTGCACCGCGACCCCCGCCTGGACAGGGCAGCCCGGCTGCACAGCCAGGACATGGCCGCCCACAGCCACTACTCGCACTCGTCCACCAACGGCATGGACCCCAAGGAGCGGATGGAGGCGCAGGGCTACCACGACGCCTCGGCGGAGAACATCGACGCCTGGCCGACCACGCCCCAGGGCGCCTTCGACGCCTGGATGCACAGCCCCGGCCACCGGGCCAACATCCTCGGCTGCAAGTCCAAGGGCACCGGCATAGGTGTCGCCCTGGGCGGCAAGCACCGGGCCTACTGGACGCAGGACTTCGGCTACAAGTAAGCCGGGCCGCGACCCCGCCCGCCCGGACGCCGCACAGCGGGGCGACCGGGCGGGCGGCGGCCCTCCGGACCGGCGCCGCCGGCCCGCGCCGCCGCTTGCCGCTGCTAGCGGAAGCGCGCTAGCTTTGAGGAGTGGCGAAGACGCAGCTGAACGTCAGGGTGGACGAAGCCACTGCCGAAGCGGCGCGAGAGCGCGCTCTGCAGCGGGGAGTGAGCATGAACCGCTATATCGAGGAACTCGTCCTGAAGGACGCCGGCGAGGTCGGCCAGACCTTCGTCGAGGCCGCCGCCGACTTCATGAAGCAGTACGAGCGGGTCTTCGCCGAGGAATTCGGTCTGCACCCCGGCAGCGCCCCTGCCGCCGCGAACCCCACCGACCACGAAGGACTGCCGGGCACCACGTGACGCTGCGCATCGACCTCGCCTGGCTCCTCCTGATCGCCGAACACCACACCCCCGGAGACCCCCAGGTCACCGACTGGGGCGCCCTGGTGGCCGCCGTCAGCCGCCATGAAGCCGAGATATTCGGCGTCCCCGTCTACACCGACCCCCAGGAGCGCGCCGCCGCGCTGCTCCAGCTCCTGCTCCAGGTACCGGCGTTGGAGGGCGCGAACGCGATGTTCGCCACCGCCGTCGCCTACGGGTACCTCGTCGCCAGCGGCCTGAAGGTCGCCACCTCCCCCGAGCGGGTCCGCGACCTGGCCCGCCTCGTCAAGGACGGCAGGGCCGATGTCCACGCCATCGCGGACGAACTGCGCGCCTGGACGGTCTGAGGGCCGCCGCCGCGCGGGCCGCTCAGCCGGCCGGGCGCCGCGCCGAGCCCAGCACCGCCGGTGAGGTCGGCAGCGTCGGCCCGCGCTCCGGCACCGTCAGCCGGCGCACCCGCAGCACCTCGAAACCGGCCGTACGGATCTCACCCAGCGGGTCCCGGCCGGTGTGACAGCCGCCCATCAGCAGGGGCCAGACGGTCCGGTCCAGCGACCACTGCACCGCCGCCAGCCCCCGCCCCGTGGCCCGCCCGTGCTCGAAGAACCGCAGCTCACCGCCCGGTCGCAGCACCCGCCGCAGCTCCAAGAGGGACCGCTGCACCTCGCGTACCGAACACAGCACCAACGACGCCACCGCGATGTCGAACGCCTCGCTCTTGACCGGCAGCGCCTCCGCCACACCCGGCACCAGATCCACCGGCACCTCCGCATGAGCCGCCGCCGACCTGGCCACCTCGCGCAGGGTGGGCTCCGGCTCGATGGCCACCACCTCCGAGACGGTCCCCGGGTAGTGCGCGAAGTTCAGCCCGGTGCCCGCGCCGACCTCGATGACCCGGCCCGTGGCGCCGGCCAGCAGCTCCCGCCGGAGCGCGGCCACCCCCGCCCGCGCGTCGGCGGCCGGACCACAGCAGTTCGCGTAGAACCGGGCGAACACCGGGTGGTGCACCGTGCCCCGCGGAACTCCTCTGCGCTGCCACATGACGGACCCCTTCGCCGACGCCGCCCGCTCCTGGAGTCAGTCTCCCCACCGGACGGGCAAGGAGTCCCCGGGCGTCACCCAGCGCGCCGTCCGGACATCCGTACGAGGCGAGCGCGGAACGCCGTGCCGTACCAGGGGCGTCTGCCCGGAGCTGTCGTCCGCGGGGTGCCGTGCCCCCGTCACGCGGGGACGCGGAACGCGTCCGATCCGCCGAGCGCCGGCGCCAGCCACTCCGGGGCCGCGGTGCGGAAGGCGTCCGGCGCGAGCCCGCCCGAGCCCTCCGGGACCAGGCCGAGGAGCGGGGCGCCCGCGGCATCCGGCAGGTCCGCGAGATTGCAGCGGGAGGCCAGGTCGGGCGCGGCCGGCCAGCTGCCGATGACGACGCCCGGGGAGGCCAGCCCGTACGAGCGCAGTGCCAGCGCGGTCAGCGCGGTGGCGTTGAGGGTGCCCAGGCCCGCCTGGGCGACCACCAGGACGGGGGCCTCCGCCAGCCGCGCGGCGTCCGCGAGGATGTGCCCCTCCGCGTCGAAGCGGACCAGCAGCCCGCCCGCCCCCTCGACCAGCACCAAGTCGTGGGAGGCGGCCAGTTTTGCGGCGGCCTCGGCGATCTCCTGGGGGCCCACCGGCGGCAGACCTGCCCGCTGCGCGGCCGTCGCGGGCGCCAACGGTTCCGGGTAGCGGGCGAGTTCGACGCCGGTGACCGGTCCGGCCAGCCGCTCGACCTCCGCCACATCACCCGCCTCGTGGGCCGTGACACCGGTCTGGGCCGGTTTGAGCACGGCCACCGAACGGCCCCGGGCGAGCGCCGCCGCGGCGATCGCGGCCGTGGTCACGGTCTTGCCGATCTCCGTGCCCGTGCCCGTCACGAACAGCACCGACATGGTGTGCCTCCGACTCTGCGCGGCCGAACCCGCGCGATGACTGTGATGCGTGCTGTGTGCGCGGTGCCCGTCGGCACCGTTACCGCGAGGGGCGGCGGGGCGCGGTCAACCGGCCGCCGCCACCCCGGTGGTCAGCCCTCGCGCGCCGCCGCGCACACCGCGGCGCAGATCCGTGCCACATCCTCGTCGCCGGTGATGTACGGCGGCATGGTGTAGATCAGGTCCCGGAACGGACGCAGCCACACGCCCTCCCGGACCGCCGCCCGGGTCGCGGCCGCCATGTCCACCTCGTGGTCGAGCTGGACGACACCGATCGCGCCGAGGACCCGTACCTCGCGTACCCCGGTGACGTCCCGGGCCGGCGCCAGCCCCTCCCGCAGCCCGGCCTCGATCCGCTTGACCTCCTGTGCCCAGTCCTGGGACAGCAGCAGCTCGATCGAGGCGTCGGCGACGGCAGCGGCCAGCGGGTTGCCCATGAAGGTGGGGCCGTGTGCGAGTACCGGCAGGGCGCCGCGGGAGATCCCGTCCGCCACGGCCGCCGTGCACAACGTCGCCGCCAGGGTGAGATAGCCGCCGGTCAGCGCCTTGCCGAGGCACATCACATCGGGTGCGACGCCCGCGTGTTCGGCCGCGAAGAGGGCGCCCGTCCGGCCGAAGCCGGTGGCGATCTCGTCGAAGACGAGCAGCACGTCATGGGCGTCGCAGGCCTCCCGCAGCACCCGCAGATAGCCGGGGGAGTGGAACGCCATACCGCCCGCGCCCTGCACCACGGGCTCCACGATCACCGCCGCCAGCTCGTCGGCGTGCCGCGCGATCAGCTCGTGCAGCTGTGCCGCGTACGCCTCGTCCGGCTCCGCGTCGAAGCCGGCCGGCGGGGTGTCGGCGAAGAGCTGCCGCGGCAGCACCCCCTGCCACAGCTCGTGCATCCCGCCGTCCGGATCGCACACCGACATCGGCTGCCAGGTGTCGCCGTGGTAGCCGCCCCGCCAGGTCAGCAGCCGCTGTTTGCGCGGCTTCCCGAGCGAGCGCCAGTACTGCAGACACATCTTCACGGCGACCTCGACCGACACCGAACCGGAGTCGGCGAGGAAGACGTGCTCCAGCGGCTCCGGGGTGATGTCGACCAGCCGCTTCGCCAGCCGGACGGCGGGCTCGTGGGTGAGCCCGCCGAACATCACATGGCTCATCCGTCCCAGCTGGCCCCGCGCGGCGTCGTTGAGCACCGGGTGGTTGTAGCCGTGCACCGCCGACCACCAGGACGACATGCCGTCCACCAACTCGTCCCGGCCCTCAACCGGTTCGGCCAGCCGGAGCCGGACCCCGGAGGCCGACTCCACCAGCAGCGGTGCGGCCTTGCCGGGCATCGGCCCGTACGGATGCCACACATGCTGCCGGTCGAGCGCGAGCAGTTCGCCCGGGGTGAGCGGCTCAGGCATTGGGCGGCAGGTCGGTGCCGGCGCCGCGGCGGCGCACCGAGACCAGGTCACGGCGGGTGTCGTCGGACGGTGCCGGAACGGTGGCGGTGGGCTCCCCGGCGTCCTCGGACGCGCAGGCTCCCGTGCCGCAGTCCTGCCTGCGGTGCTCGGGCAGGGTCGTGGTGTCCGTGCCCTCGACCTCGAAGCCGGCATCCGTGATCATCGCGAGGTCGTCCTTGCCGGCCTGGCCCTCACTGGTCAGGTAGTCGCCGAGGAAGATGGAGTTGACCAGGTGCAGGGCGAGCGGCTGCAGGCTGCGCAGATGGACCTCGCGGCCGCCGGCCAGCCGTACCTCGATGTCCGGGCAGACGAACCGCACCATCGCCAGGATGCGCAGCGCCCGCTGCGGGGTGAGGTTCCACTCCTTGGCGAGCGGGGTGCCCTCGAACGGGATCAGGAAGTTGACCGGCACGGAGTCCGGGTCCAGCTCACGCAGCGCGAAGACCACGTCGACGAGGTCGCCGTCGCTCTCGCCCATCCCGGCGATCAGCCCGGAACAGGCGGACATCCCGGCGGCCTGGGCCTGCTGGACGGTGGACACCCGGTCCGAGAAGTCGTGCGTGGTGCAGATGTCGCCGTAGGTGGCTTCCGAGGTGTTGAGGTTGTGGTTGTACGCGTCGGCGCCCGCCTCGCGCAGCCGGCCGGCCTGGCCGTCGGAGAGCAGACCGAGGCAGGCGCAGACCTCCACGCCCTCGTTCTGCTCCTTGATGGCGGCGATGGTCTCCGAGACGCGGTCCACGTCCTTGTCCGTGGGGCCCCGGCCACTGGCCACCAGGCAGACCCGCTTGGCGCCGCCGGCCACCCCGGCGGCCGCCGCCTTGGAGGCGTCGTCCGGCTTCAGCCAGGTGTACTTGAGGATCTCGGCCTTCGAGCCCAGCCGCTGGGAGCAGTACGAGCAGTCCTCGGGGCACAGGCCCGACTTGAGGTTGACGAGATAGTTGAGTTTGACCCGCCGCCCGAACCACTGGCGGCGTACCTTCCCGGCCGCGGCCACGACATCGAGCAGTTCGTCATCGGAGGTCGCCAGCACGGCCAGCGCCTCTTCGCGGGTCGGCAACTGGCGCCGCAGTCCCTTGTCCACCAGTGTGTTCAGCAGGTCCATGGCGTTGATCCTCGCGTACGCCACCGCCCCCGGCCAAGGAGGATTCCCACAATGCCGGTGGATCGAGGTGTGTGTATCACCACACTGTGGCCGTGCGGAACGACCGCTAACGTCTATCGACAGCCCACAATCGAGGCCGAAGGACGAAGGACGCCGATGCCGCAGGACTCCGCCCCGTCGCTGCTCCACGACACCCCGCCGGCGACCCCCGGCGACACCGCCGCAACGGCCTCCCGGCCGGCGTCCGGCGCGGCCTTCGACTGGATCGACACCGCCCGCGCCGCACGCCATCGTGCCGGACTCGTCCGCACCCTGCGCCCCCGCCCCGCCGACTCCCCGCTGCTCGATCTGGCCAGCAACGACTATCTCGGACTCGCCCGGCACCCCGAGGTCACCCGTGGCGCGGCCGCCGCCGCGCACCGCTGGGGCGCCGGCGCGACCGGCTCCCGGCTGGTCACCGGCAGCACCGAGCTGCACGCCCGGCTGGAGGAGGAACTCGCCGCGTTCTGCGGCTTCGAGGCCGCCCTGGTGCTCTCGTCCGGCTATGCCGCGAACCTCGCCGCCGTCACCGCGCTCACCGCCCCCGGCACCCTGATCGTCTCCGACGCGGGCAACCACGCCTCCCTGATCGACGGCTGCCGGCTCTCCCGGGCCCGTACCGAAGTGGCCCCGCACGCGGACCCGGAGGCCGTACGCGCCGCGCTGACCGGCCACGACGGCCGGGCGCTCGCCGTCACCGACTCGGTCTTCTCGGTCGACGGCGACGCCGCGCCGCTGCCCGCCCTCGCCGAGGGCTGCCGGGCGGCGGGCGCCGGGCTGCTGGTCGATGACGCGCACGGCCTGGGTGTCCTCGGTGACGGGGGCCGCGGCGCGCTGTGGGCCGCCGGCCTCGCCGGTGAGGGCGATGTGGTGACCACGGTGACGCTCTCCAAGTCGCTCGGTTCCCAGGGCGGTGCGGTGCTCGGCCCGGCCCGGGTCATCGAGCACCTGGTCAACACCGCCCGGTCGTTCATCTTCGACACCGGCCTCGCCCCGGCGGCGGTGGGCGGTGCCCTGACCGCGCTGCGGCTGCTGCGCCGCGAACCGCAGCGCGCCGCCCGTGCGGGACAGGTCGCCCGGGAGCTGCACGACCGGCTCACCGCGGCCGGGCTCGCCGCGGTCCGGCCGGACGCCGCGGTGGTCTCGGTCCGCGCCCCCTCACCGGAGTCGGCGGTCCGCTGGGCCGCCGACTGCCGCGCGGCCGGACTCGCGGTCGGCTGCTTCCGGCCGCCGTCCGTGCCCGACGGGATCTCCCGGCTGCGGCTGACCGCCCGCGCGGACCTGACGGACGCCCAGCTCGACACGGCGGTCGGCACGATCGTGGCCACGGCACCGGCGACCTGACGCATCCGACGCTCTGGCTGACGCGTACGGCGCTCCCGCCGGGCGGACGGCCGCCCTCGCCGCGGGACCCGCGGGCGGCGGAATCCGGTGCGGCGGCCCTCCCCAACGGGCTCGCGCGCCGCAGAGTTCACCGCAACGAGCGAGAGAACTCCGTATATGTGGGTGGATCGGCTATCCCCTCCACGGCAGGGGTGGCAGTCTGGCGCCCAGCAGATGGCCGAGGCCGCACCGGTGTCCGGAGCGGCATCCCGGCTGCCCGGTCAACGGACCGGAGCCGGGCCTCGGAGGAAAAGGACGGCGCCTCGATGGCAGACCACCATGAATCCTCACTGACTCTGCCGAGCGCCCCCGCCTCGGTCCGCACCGCCCGCAGCCACGCCCTCGCCGTGCTCACCGAGTGGGGCCTGCCCGCCGGGTCCGCGCTCGCCGACTCCGTCCGTCTGATCATCTCCGAACTCGCCACCAACGCCATCGTGCACACCTCAGGACGGTCGCCCGAGTTCACCGTCGAACTGCGGCTGGAGCGCGACGAGCAGCTGCGGGTCGGCATCACCGACAGCCATCCCCGCCGTCCGCGCCGGCTGCCCGCCGCCGTCCAGCAGGACAACGGCCGGGGCCTGGTCATCATCCGCTCGCTCGCCGCGGAAGCCGGCGGCCGCTTCTCCGTCGTCCCCACCGCGTCCGGCGGAAAGACCGTCTGGATCACCCTGCCGTGGCAGGCCGCCGTCCGCTGAAGCCGCCGTCCGCTGAGGGCGACTGCCGCGCCGCGCCGGCGTCCCGCCGTCGGCTACGGCGCGGGGGAGTGGCGGGCGAAGGCTCCGCGCAGCAGCGCCCGCAGGGTGTCAGCGGCCGGGGTGCCGCCACCGGGGCGGTAGGCCACCGAGATCCGGCGGCGCAGCTCCGGCGGGTCCAGTCCTCGGACACCCAGCGGGGACACCGAGCCCTCCGCCACCATCTCCGGGACCACCGCCACCCCGAGGCCCGCGCTCACCAGCGCACACACCACCGCGTAGCTCGGCGACTCACAGCGCACCGCCACACTCGCCCCGGCGGCCGCCAGCGCCGCCTCCACCGCGCGCCGGTTGGGGTTGGCCGGTGCCATGCTGACCACCGGCTGACCGGCCAGGTCGGCGAGCGTCAGGCGTCCGGCGCCCGCCGACAGGGCATGGCCCGGCGCGGTGACCAGCACCAGTTCCTCGGTCAGCAGCGGTTCGAGACACACACCCTCCGGCGTGGGCATCGCCTCGCCCGGCACATACTCGTGCGTCAGCGCCAGATCGACCTCGCCCAGCGCCACCGCCGCGGTGGCCTGCGGAGGGACGTACTCCGTGACGCTCAGCTCCACATCGGGGTGCGCCCGCCGGAACGCGCCGAGCGCGGGCGGCAGCAGATGCGTCCCGGCGGTCATGAACGTGCCCACCCGCAGCCGGCCGCCGGACAGCCCCGTCAGCCGGGACAGCTCGTGCCGCGCCTGGTCCAGCTCGTCGAGCACCCGCCGGGCCCGGACGAGGAGCAGCTCACCGGCCGCCGTCAGCCGTGCCCCGCGGTGGTGGCGCACCAGCAGCGCCGTCCCGGCCTCCCGCTCCAGTTTGGCGAGCTGCTGGGAGAGCGCGGGAGCGGTGTAGCCCAGCCGGTCGGCGGCCCGGGAGATCGAACCGGCCTCGGCCACCGCCACCAGGGCGGCCAGCCGCGTGGGGTCGTACATAAGAACCTCTTTAGGCGGCCGAAGAAGATTGCCACTCCCCATTAAAGGCCCTGACCAGCGAAGCTGCTCTCATGGACGGACAACTGATCGCCTTCACCGGAGTCGCCGCGGGCATGGTCGCCATGCCGGGAGCGGACTTCGCCGTAGTGGTGCGCAACGCGCTCGACTCGCGCCGGGCGGGGGTGGCGACCGCCGTCGGAGTCGCGGGCGGGCTGCTGGTGCACACCGCACTGGCGGTGGGCGGGCTCGCGGCGGTGCTGGTCGCCGTGCCCGCGCTCTTCGGCGCGGTCCAACTCCTGGGCGGGCTCTATCTGTTGTACCTCGGAGTCGCCGCGCTGGTCGCGGTCGTCCGGAGCAGGAGGGCGGCCGAGGACGCCGCGACCGGCCCGGCCGCCCCGCCGGCCGACGGTCCGCCCGCTCTCCTGGGCACCGCGCGGAGCCTGCGCCAGGGCTTCCTGACCAACGCCCTCAACCCCAAGGCGCCGGTCCTCTTCCTCAGCCTGCTCCCGCAGTTCGTCCCGGCCGGTGAGCCCGCGCTGCCCCGGACGCTGCTGCTCGCGACGATGGTCGTCGTCATGGCGCTGGTGTGGTTCCCCGCCGTCGCGCTGCTGGTCGACCGGCTGGGGAGCTGGCTGCGCCGCCCGCGGGTCACCCGGGCGCTGGAGGCCGTCACCGGAGCGCTGCTCACGGGGCTGGGCGGCATACTGCTCGTCGAGCTCGTACTGGCCTGACGGACGGGCGCCGGTCCGGGCGCGGCCACGGATCAGTCGCGGCCGCCGTACGGGACCATCCAGCGGCCGCCCACCCCGCGGCCGATGACCAGGGTCCCGCCGTCGGCGGTGGTCCATGCCCGTACGCCGTCACGGTGCCGCAGCGCCCTGGTGATCCGCGGATGGCCGCGGTCCACCGTCTCCACCAGCTCCAACAGGGGAGGACCGGGGAGGGGTTCGGCGACGGCCGGCATGTCGAGGCTGCCGGCCTCGCGGCCCAGCCGCTCGGCCAGCGCGGTGAGAAAGGGCGGGCCGAGCGGCGCGGCGAGGTCGCCGGGGGCCGTCCGCTCCCGCACCCACGCGGGCTCCACGTCCGCGAACACCACGGCATGGCAGGTGAAGGACACCACTCCGGCGTCCCGCGGTGACGGCGGGGGCAGCACCGTCACCGATCCGTCCGCGGGCGGGAAGCTTCCGCGCGCCGCGGCCGTCAGCAGTGTGCTCAGTGGCGACGCCACCCCGCCAAGTTAGCTGAGCCCACTGACAATTGATCACATGTAAGACGACCTGCGGATCAGCCCACGCGCCCGTACGAGACCGTGCGGCTCCAGATCCGCTCCAGCCGCACCACGCTCCCGGCCTTGGGCGCGTGCCACATCCGGCCCCGGCCCGCGTAGATGCCGACGTGGTAAATGCCGCCCGCGGAACGGAAGAAGACCAGGTCGCCGCGTCGCCGCAGGGAGGCCGGGATGTGCAGGGTGCGGCCGTACTGGGCGGCGGCGGTGCGGGGCAGGGCCCGTCCGGCCCGCCGGAACGAGTACAGCGTCAGCCCTGAACAGTCGAAGGCGTGCGGCCCTTGGGCGCCGTACCGGTAGGGAGCCCCGCTCTTGGAGGCCGCGACCCGCAGCGCGTGGGCGGACACGGACGTGGCTTCGGCGTTCCCGGCCGCTCCTGGGGCGAGGGTTGTCCCGCCCAGGGTGGCCAGCGTCAGAGCGGTGACGGTGCCGGCACGTGCCAGCAGATTCGGCGTCTGCATGCGCACAGTCATGCGCAAACCCTTCGTCAGCCGCCTGCGAAGGAAGACCTGTCGGGTTCGGGCAGGCGAAGATGCCCGGCCATGCGTACGGCTTCACCCCAAGGAGCCCGGCCGTAAGGCCCGGACCCCGTCGTGCTCGGGTCCTCCGCTCCCGCCGGTCCACCACGTCGACCTGACATCCGGGACGGCGGCGGGATTAGGCGCCCGTCCGGACCGCCCCGTCGCTGTGGCGGGGTCTTGCCGTCGAAGGGATCGTCACGCACCCGGCACCCGAATTCCGAGCTGAAAATGCCGTATGTGAGATGGGTCACATTTCGCCTGAATGGTTAGATTTGTTCCGTCAAGTGCCGTGGCGCGGGGTGTCGCACTCCCTGGACCAGCGGCGAAACATCAAAGGTCCCAGGAATTGTGTTCGCCCCGCGCAATTCGTCGCCTCCTCACATCGGGCCCGGACGCTACGCCGTATGCGCAGCCCGGTGCGCGTGTCGGGTCAGTGGTCGGCGGGTGGTGGCACCGTCACGAGTCCGGCCCGGCGCTCACCGTCCAGGACGCGCAGCGCCCGGGCCAAGGTCTCGCCGTGCAGCTCCTTTTCACCCCGCTGGTGCATCAGTGTCAACGCGTCGCGCAGGCCGGCGGCCTTGGTGACCAGCGCCTGGGCGGCCCGCAGTCCGGTGTACGTGCCGCCGCCACGGGCCGGGTTGATCCTGCCCAGCAGGTCGAGCACCTCCAGATAATGGTCGATCAGCTCGCCCTCGGCGCGTGTCAGGGCGGGCAGCGGTGGCAGTTCCGGCGGCAGCATCCGGGCTCACCGTGCGCCGAGTTGGGGAACGGACTGCTTGCGCTCCCGGGTGAGCCCGTCGATCAGCCCGTACTCCTGGGCGGCCGGGGCGTCGAAGATCTTGTCGCGCTCGATGTCGGCGGCGATCCGTTCCCGGGGCTGCCCGGTGTGCTCCGCGAGCATGCGCTCCAGCATGTCGCGGGTGCGCAGCAGCTCCTCCGCCTCGATCTGCAGATCGGTGGCCTGGCCCTGGACGGGCTCGCTGAGCGACGGCTGGTGGATCAGGATGCGGGCGCCGGGCAGGGCCAGTCGCTTGCCGGGGGTGCCGGCGGCCAGCAGCACCGCGGCGGCGGAGGCGGCCTGACCCAGGCAGATGGTCTGCACGTCGCACGACACGAAGCGCATCGTGTCGTAGATGGCGGTCATCGCCGTGAACGAGCCGCCGGGGGAGTTGATGTAGAGCGAGATGTCCTGCTCGGGCGCGGTGTGTTCGAGGTGGATGAACTGCGCCATCACATCGTTGGCCGACGCGTCGTCGACCGGGGTGCCCAGGAAGATGATGCGCTCGCTGAGCAGCTTGGAGTAGGGGTCCATGGTGCGCGTCCCCTGGGACGTGCGCTCGGTGAACTCCGGAAGGACATAGCGGGCCGTCGGTCGCAGCATGCGTGCTCCTCTCTCTGTAAAAAATGTACAGGATGTACGTCCAGTTAGAATGGGAGCATGGCCTACGAAATTCCGGTGACGCAAGCCCGCGCGGAGCTGGCGGATCTGATCAACCGCGTCGTCTACGGCGGGGAGCGGGTGGTCGTCACCCGTCACGGCAAGCCGCTGGTGGCGCTGGTGTCCGCCGCTGACCTGCAGCTGCTGGAGGAGCTGGGGCGGGGCGCGGAGAGCGCGGAGGAGGAGCAGGTGATCAGCACGGTCTCCACCGTGCGGCAGCTCCCGTCCGCTCCGGGCGAACGGCGGCGCTTCGGCATCGCCGCAGAACACCGCGACCCGGCTGCCGGGGACCGGCGGCCGGGTCGCGAGAGCTGACGGTCAGCGAGCGCTGACCGTGCGAGGGTGCGCGGGGCTCAGGAGCTGAGCTCCCACAGCGCGTGGGCGATGGCGTCGGTGTTGTTGTCCAGCGCCTTGTCGTCGATGTTCTTCGAGGTGTCGCAGGACTGGTGGTAGCAGGCGTCGAAGGCCTTGCCGGCGTCGCCGCCCCAGTTCTTCGCCTGCTCCTCGGTCTTCTTGTAGTCGGCGCCGGAGAAGAGGCCGCCGACGGCGATGCCCGCGTCCTTGAAGGAGGCGTGGTCCGAACGGCCGTCGCCCTCGGTCTCCTTCTCGGTGGCGATGTTCTTCTTGGCGAAGAAGTCCTTGAAGACCTTCTCCAGGCGGGTGTCGTCGTCGTAGACGAAGTAGCCCGGGTTCGGCGAGCCGATCATGTCGAAGTTCAGGTAGGAGTCGATCTTCGACTTGTCGGCGCCGAGCTTGTCGACGTAGGCCTGCGAGCCGACCATGCCGTCCTCCTCGTCGCCGAACCAGGCGAACCGGAGGTGCTTGGTGGGCTTGAGATCCGCCTTGGCGACGGCGAGCGCCACCTCGAGGATGCCGGCCGAACCCGAGCCGTTGTCGTTGATGCCGGGGCCGTCGGGGACGGAGTCCAGGTGGGCGCCGGCCATCACGGTCTTGCTCTCGTCGCCGCCCTTCCAGTCGGCGACCAGGTTGTAGCCCTTGGCGCCGCCGCCGTCGAACTCCTCGACCTTGGTGGTGAATCCGGCCTTGTCCAGCTTGCCCTTGATGTAGTCGACGGACGCCTTGTAGCCCGGCTGTCCGTGGGCGCGGTTGCCGCCGTTGTCGTCGGCGATCGACTGGAGCTGGTCCAGGTCGGCCTTGACGGACTTGACGTCGATGTCCGGGGCGGCCGCCGGCGCGGTCCCGGCGTAGGCGCCGGCCGCGGTGAAGACGGTGGCGGCCACGGCGGCGACGGCGCCCGTGGCCAGCGCGGCCCTGCGTATGCGCGTGGAACGAGTCACGATGTTGCTCCGATACTGGTGTGGGGGGATGGAGCTGTTTGACGCGCACATGAGAATTGCGATCACTTTCGAAACCGTCAAGAGCGCATACCGGACAGTGGTGTTCGGCAATGGGGACGTACCGGGTTTACGCCGACAGGGGCGATTTCTGCCGTCTGGCAGTGGTCTGTTCCGGGGTGCCGGGCGGGCTTCGGGGGAGGGGTCTGGCCGGCGAAGTCCCTGCCGGGTCCGGGAGCTGACGGGCCCACACGCGCTCCCATGGGGCGTCGTCGGGCCGTAACGGGGCGTGATAACCCCGCGTTACATCGGGCGGAAGAAGGGGCGCCGACGTGTCGCCGGTCGTAACGCCGATGAAACGCCGCCGAACTAGCCTCCTGGCGTGGGGCGCTTGATGGCCAAGTGCTGGAAGTCGGTTTGCTCCGCCTTTAATTGCTGCGTGGTACATCTATCGACATGGGTGTGCCCACGCCTGTGACCTGGGCGAATGTGTCCGGGCCGGAAGACTGTGAGGTGGAAGGTATGCAACTGACCCCGCATGAACAGGAGCGTCTGATGATTCATGTGGCGGCAGACGTGGCCGAAAAGCGCCGCTCCCGGGGGTTGAAGCTGAACCACCCGGAGTCGATCGCGCTGCTCACCGTGCACATCCTCGAAGGGGCCCGGGACGGCCGTACCGTCGCCGAGCTGATGTCCTCCGGCCGCAAGGTGCTCACCCGCGACGAGGTCATGGACGGCGTCCCCGAGATGATCCACGACGTACAGGTCGAGGCCACCTTCCCCGACGGCACCAAGCTCGTGACCGTTCACGAACCCATCAACTGAACGGGGAGCGCCGCACATGATCCCGGGCCAGATCCTCCACGCCGACGAGCCGGTACGCCTCAACGAAGGCCTGCCCGGCACCCGGCTGACCGTCCTCAACGCCGCCGACCGCCCCGTCCAGGTCGGCTCCCACTACCACTTCGCCGAGGCCAACCCCGGCCTCGACTTCGACCGCGCGGCCGCGCACGGCAAGCGGCTGAACGTCCCGGCCGGCTCCGCCGTGCGCTTCGAGCCCGGCATCCCCACCGAGGTCGAACTCGTCCCCATCGGGGGCAAGCGCCTCGTCATGGGCCTGCGCGGCGAGACCGGAGGCACCCTCGATGGCTGAACTCACCCGCCAGGCGTACGCCGACCTCTTCGGCCCGACCACCGGCGACCGCATCCGGCTCGCCGACACCGACCTCGTCATCGAGATCACCGAGGACCGCTCCGGAGGCCCCGGCCGGGCCGGTGACGAGGCTGTCTTCGGTGGCGGCAAGGTGATCCGGGAATCGATGGGCCAGTCCCGCGCCACCCGCGCCGAGGGCACCCCCGACACCGTGATCACCGGCGCGGTCGTGCTCGACCACTGGGGCATCGTCAAGGCCGACGTCGGCATCCGCGACGGCCGGATCGCCGCCCTGGGCAAGGCCGGCAACCCCGAGACCATGGACGGCGTCCACCCCGACCTGGTGATCGGGCCCGAGACCGAGGTCATCGCGGGCAACGGCAAGATCCTCACCGCCGGTGCCATCGACACCCATGTGCACTTCATCTGCCCGCAGCAGGCGGACGAGGCGCTGGCCTCCGGCGTCACCACCCTGATCGGCGGCGGCACCGGACCGGCCGAGGGCAGCAAGGCCACCACCATCACCCCCGGCGCCTGGCACG
Source organism: Streptomyces sp. NPDC001219 (assembly GCF_053597915.1). Classification (NCBI taxonomy): domain Bacteria; kingdom Bacillati; phylum Actinomycetota; class Actinomycetes; order Kitasatosporales; family Streptomycetaceae; genus Streptomyces; species Streptomyces sp. NPDC001219. The sequence continues at coordinate 36,998 of NZ_JBSFJF010000050.1, forward strand.
TGGCCCGGATGTTCGAGGCGATGGACGGCCTCCCCGTCAACGTCGGACTGCTCGGCAAGGGCAACACCACCTCCCTCGCCTCGATGCGCGACCAGTTGCGGGCCGGTGTCCTCGGCTTCAAGATCCACGAGGACTGGGGTGCCACCCCCGCCGTCATCGACGCCTGCCTGACCGTCTGCGAGGAGAGCGGCGCCCAGCTCGCGATCCACACCGACACCCTCAACGAGGCCGGCTTCCTCGGCGACACCCTCGCCGCCATCGCCGGCCGTTCGATCCACGCCTTCCACGTCGAGGGCGCCGGCGGCGGCCACGCCCCCGACATGATCGCGATGGTCTCCGAGCCGAACGTCCTGCCCGCCTCCACCAACCCCACCCGGCCGCACACCGTCAACACCGTCGAGGAACACCTCGACATGCTGATGGTCTGTCACCACCTCAACCCGGCCGTCCCCGAGGACCTGGCGTTCGCCGAGTCCCGCATCCGGCCCTCCACCATCGCCGCCGAGGACATCCTGCACGACCTCGGCGCCATCTCGATCATGGCCTCGGACGCCCAGGCCATGGGCCGGATCGGCGAGGTCGTGCTGCGCACCTGGCAGACCGCGCACGTGATGAAGCGGCGCCGCGGCGCCCTCCCCGGCGACGGCGGCGCGGACAACCACCGGGCCCGCCGCTATGTCGCGAAGTACACCCTCAACGCGGCCATCGCCCAGGGCATCGACCATCTCGTCGGCTCCGTCGAGGACGGCAAGCTCGCCGACCTCGTCCTCTGGGACCCGGCGTTCTTCGGCGTCAAGCCGCAGCTGGTCATCAAGGGCGGCCAGATCGCCTGTGCGCAGATGGGCGACGCCAACGCCTCCATCCCCACCCCGCAGCCGGTGCTGCCCCGCCCGATGTTCGGCGCCACCGGCCGGGCCCCCGGCAGCAACTCGGTCAACTTCGTCTCCCAGCAGGCCCTCGAGGACGACCTCCCCGAGCGCCTCCCGCTGGCCAAGGGCTTCGAGGCGATCCGCAGCACCCGCGGCGTCACCAAGGCCGACATGCGGAACAACGACGCCCTGCCGCGCGTCCAGGTCGACCCGGACACCTTCACCGTGACCATCGACGGCGAGGTCGTCGAACCCCGTCCCGCCGCCGAACTCCCCATGGCCCAGCGGTACTTCCTCTTCTGAGCGAGCACCGATGGACCCCGACGAAGGACCCGAAGCACCGATGAGCCGCGCAGCGCTGCTGGTCCTCGCCGACGGCCGGTTCCCCGCCGGCGGGCACGCCCACTCGGGCGGCGCCGAACCGGCCGTCGCCGCGGGACGCATCAAGGACGCCGCCACCCTGGAGACCTTCTGCCGGGGCCGGCTGCACACCGCGGGCCTGGTCGCCGCGGGGCTCGCCGCAGCGGCGGCGGCCGGCCACGACCCGCTCCTGCTGGACGACGCCGCCGACGCGCGCACGCCCGTACCGGCGCTGCGGCAGGTCGCCCGGCGGCTCGGCCGGCAGATGATGCGGGCCGCCCGCGCCACCTGGCCGAGCGCCGCACTCGACGCCCTCGCCGCGGCCCGCCCCCGCGGCGCCCACCAGCCCGTCGTCCTGGGCCTGGCCGCCCGGTCCGCCGGACTGCCACCGCTCGACGCCGCGTACGCCGTGGCCTACGAGAACATCAGCGGCCCGGCGACCGCGGCGGTCCGGCTGCTGAGCCTGGACCCCTTCGACGCCACCGCCGTCCTGGCCCGCCTCACCGCCGACCTCGACCGGGTCGCGGAACAGGGCGCCGAAGCCGCGCGGCGGGTGGCCGCCGAAGGGGTCGACGCGCTGCCCGCCGCCTCCGCGCCGCTGCTCGACATCACCGCCCAACAGCACGCCGCCTGGCCGGTACGCCTCTTCGCCTCCTGACCCGCCCGGCCTCCCGCCGGACCCACCCCGCCCGTACGCGGACCCACCCACCCCCGGAGTGACCATGCATCTCGACCACAAGGAAACCTTCCCCGAGCGCCACACCTACAGCGCCCCCACCCCCGTACGGCCGGACGGCACCCGGCGGGCCCTGCGCATCGGGCTGGGCGGCCCGGTCGGCACCGGCAAGACCGCCACCGTCGCCGCGCTCTGCCGCGCCCTGCGCGACGAACTGTCCCTCGCCGTCATCACCAACGACATCTACACCCGCGAGGACGCCGCATTCCTGCTCCGCGAGGCCGTCCTGCCCGCCGAGCGGATCTCCGCCGTCGAGACCGGGGCCTGCCCGCACACCGCCATCCGCGACGACATCTCCGCCAACCTCGAAGCCGTCGAGGACCTGGAGGAGGCGGTCGGCCCCCTCGACCTCGTGCTGGTCGAATCCGGCGGCGACAACCTCACCGCGACCTTCTCCAAGGGCCTGGTCGACGCCCAGATCTTCGTCATCGACGTGGCCGGCGGCGACGACATCCCCCGCAAGGGCGGCCCCGGCGTCACCACCTCCGACCTCCTCGTCATCAACAAGACCGACCTCGCCCCCTACGTCGGCGTCGACCTCGAGGGCATGGCCCGCGACGCCAAGGCCCAACGCGGCGAGCTGCCGGTCGTCTTCACCGCCCTGAAGGCGGAGAACGGCGTCCGGCCCGTGGCGGAGTGGGTCCAGGGACGGCTGGCGGACTGGACCGCGGGCCCGGCATGACCCTCGCGCTTCCCGCACCCGCGCCGCCCCCGCGGACCGGCGCGGCCTCGTCCGCCGGTCTGCGCGCGACCGCCCGCATCGTCGCGCGGGCCGAGGACGGGGCCGCCTCCCCCTCACACCCGGCCGGGAGCGGGGGAGGCACCACCCGGCTGCCCGTCCTCGACGGCGACGGCCCGTTCGCGCTGCGCCGCATCCGCGGGACCGGCCGGCAGGCCCGGGTCTGTGTCGTCGGCGCCATGAGCGCCCCGCTGAACGGCGACCGGCTGGCCCTGGAGGCCACCGCCGAGGCGGGCAGCGCACTGCACCTCACGACCGCCGCCGCGACCGTCGCGCTGCCCGGCCGCGCGGGCGGATACGCCACCTACGACGTGCGGTTGACGGTGGGCGACGGCGCCCGGCTCGACTGGCTGCCCGAACCGCTGATCTCCGCGGCCGGCAGCGCGCTGCGGATGACCACCACCGTCGAACTGGCCCCCACCGCACACCTGGTACTGCGCGAGGAACAGGTCCTGGGACGCAGCGGCGAGGAGACCGGCGCCCTGCGCAGCCGGCTCGTCGTCCGCCGGGCCGGGCGGACCCTGCTCGACCAGGAGACGGCATACGGGCCCGGCGCTCCCGGCTGGGACACCTCGGCCGTCCTGGACGGGCACCGCGCCCTCGGTCAACTCCTCGTCGTACGGCCGGAGTTCGAGCAGAGCCCGGCCGAGGTGCGGCTGCTGGGGGCCGCGGCGGGGGAGCGGGCCGACGGCGGCGCGGGACAGGGCGTACTGGCACCGCTCGCCGGGCCCGCGGCCCTGGCCACCGCCGTCGCCCCGGACGCGCTCCGGCTGCGGCGCCTCCTGGACGAGGCGGCCCGGAGCGTCGCCGGAGGGTGACGGCGGCGGCGCGGCTCAGACCTCCAGTTCGGACTCCAGCCGGGCGAGCCGGTGGCGCGCCAGCGCGAGGTTGGCGCGCTTGCGGTCCAGCACCAGATAGAGGAAGAGGCCACCGCCGTTCTTGCCCGACACCGGGCGGATGATGTGGTACTGCGCGGTCAGCGTGATGAGCATGTCCTCGATGGCGCCCTGGAGTTCCAGCATCTCCATGGTGCGCATCTTGGCGCGGACGACGTCGGTGTTGCCGGCCGCCGCGATGTTCAGGTCCAGTGCCTGGTTGTCGCCCAGGGTCGCCAGCGCCATACCGCTGGTGTAGTCGACCAGGGCGACGCCGACCGCGCCCTCGATGGTCGACATCGCATCGGCGAGAGCGGATTCCATTTGAGCCATGAGGGGTTCAGCCTTTCGCTTTCTTGACGGTGTTTCCGGGGTTCCGAGGTTCAGGGGGTAGGGGCTTTCCCGGGGTTCGGGGTTCCGGGGGCTGCTGCGCGCGGGCGTGCGGGGACGTGGGGGCGCTCTTCCGGGGGGTTATCGGTGGGGCGCCGCGTCCACGAGGGCGCCGATCCGTTCCGCGGCCTTCCGGGCCTGCAGATGGAGCCGGCCGACATTGGTGTCCGTGCTCGCCACGGCCGTCAGAACGGCGCGGCGTCCGGCCGAATAGGCGGCGATGTAGCCGCCGGCGCCCCGGGTCAGGGATTCCTCGAAGGCGCCCTGTCCGGTGGCGTCGGTGAGGCGTCTGGCGACACCGATCGCGGCGGCGGTGAGCGCGGCCAGGCCGTCCGGTTCGATGTCCGGCAGGTCGTGGGCGATCACCATGCCGTCCACGCTCGCCACCATCCCGCCCTGGAAATGCCGTACTTGATCGCGCAGTGTGTGCAGTTCATCGCGTATCCGGGGCTCGATCGTCATCAGTCTCCTTTTCCGGGCGCGCTTTCCGATGACGCGCCTCATGCCGTACACGGTCTTCGTGCGCAGGGGCTCACAGGTTTTCCTCCAACGCCGTACGCAGTCGGACAAGGAGGGCAATATCCGGACCGGCGGTGTCGAGGAGGTCCGGAACCGGTAGTTGCCAGGCCGGGGCGGGGTGTCCCTCAGCGGTGGGGGCGGGCTGCCCGTCCAGGCAGGCGCCCGGCCGCCGCCGGGGGAGCGCCGTCGGCGCCGTGGGCAGCTGGACCATGCCGGCGGCGGCGAGACGGCGGACGTCGAGCAGGGTCGCGAAGACGGACTGGCCCAGCAGCCGGGCCAGTTCGTACGGGGTGTGCCGGCCGTCGGCGCGGTCGAGGAGCCGCCGTTGCCGGCCCGTGGTGGGGGTGGCGGTGCCCGGACGGACGGGGACGACGGGGGAGGAGTCGACCGCCGCCCAGGGGCGGAGCCGGTCGAGCAGTGCCCGGCGGCGGGCCGTCGCCTGCTGGAGGGCGACGGCGCTGACGGGCCGTACGACACCCAGCCAGTGGGCGGTCCCTGGTGTGAACGAGGTGGACTCGGGAGGCAGCGGGAGGGCGAAGAACGCCGCGTCGAGGAGGGCGGCGAGATGACATATCTCCAGCTCGCTCTGGGTCAGCCAGCCCTCGCTGACCAGGAACTGGGCGGCCCCCTGGTGCGGCCCCGCCCGCTCGACGGCGTACTCCCAGCCCTGGGGTGGCACCTTGCCGGCCGCGACGAGACGGATGTCGAGACCGGGGGCTGTGGTGTCCTCGACGCAGTAGACGGCGCCGTCGAGGAGGTAGAGGCTGCCGTGCGGGCCGCGGAGGGCGCCGGTGACCCGCTCGGCGGCGCACCGGTCGAGCAGCCCGGCCGGTGCGGGCGGGGGAGGGGATATGGGCAGGCCCATGGCTGGTTCCTTTGGCGATCGTGCGGTGTGGCGGAGCGCGCGCTCAGGACGCGACCAGCTCCGCCGCCAGATCGCGCAGCCGGAGCCGGGCGACGGCGAGATTGGCCTGGCCGCGGTCCAGCCAGAGGTAGAGATAGGTCTGGCTGTCGAAGGCCGTGTGCACAAAGCGGATGAGGTGGTAGCTGTTGTCGGCGGTGATGATGAGATCTTCGAGGGCCGGGCCGCCGGCGCCCGAGGTGTCGAAGGTGGCGTTGCGGGCCACGGCCTGCACCACGTCGGCGGTGTCGGCGGCGGCCGCGTCGTGATCGCCGTGGGGAGCCCGCCCCGCCGTGCCGAGTGTCAGACCACTGGTCCAGTCGATCAGCCCGGCCCCCAGAACGCCCGGGATTCCCATGGCCTGGGACAACACCTGATCGATACCCGGCACTTCGGATCTCCCTCGCGACGGCTCTGACAGCGCGAAAACGCCGAAGCCCTCCCGTGGCAGTGAGTGGGAGAGCCTTCACGGAAGGTTACTGAAGCTGTGCGGCTGGCACATGCCTGTGGAGCAGGTCTACGGCAATTGACGTATTCTCGCCCCTGCGCGCCCCCTCGGCGGCCAATGAGCCGCACCGCGCTCCCACCAGGCCACTCATGGCTTCGCGCTCCCCGTCGAGCGCCCCAACCTGCTGGTTCTTCTTGTGTCTTTCCGCCAACTTTCCTGATAACGGAGACAGTTGAGCGCATCACCCGGAGGTTCCGCGGGGCGCAGGAGTCCCCTCGCGGTCCGATGGCGTTGGCCGGAATGGTGAGGTTCCCCTGCGAGGTCCGGCCGTTCGCCCGCAGCTCCCCGGTGCCGGTGTCCGCGCCGCCGGGCGGGAAGCCGTCCGGGCCGGCCGTTCCGACTCCCGGCGGGCCGCCACCGGCACGGCAAGAAACCTACAGGTTGGTAAAGAAACGCGAGGCCGACCTGTTCAAGAGGGGACGGCGCACGACAGGATTCCCCCCGTAGTCCTCTGATCAACGCCGCCATGAGTGGCACACCATGCAGGGGGAATTAACCACGTGAGAAAGACAGCAGCGCTCGGCGCCGCCGGAACTCTGGTGTCCGGCGCGCTCCTCGCCGGCGCGATAACCGCCACGCCCGCCCAGGCGGGTCAGCAGCACCAGGGCGGTTCGGCCGAAGCACGCGGTGTGGCGACCGCCGCCGCGCGGGCAGCCAAGAAGGGCATCGACTGGCAGGACTGCCCCGCGGACTGGGGCCTCAAGTCGCCCGTCCAGTGCGGCTATGTCACCGTCCCGGTCGACTACGCCAAGCCGAACGGCCGCACCATCAAGATCGCCGTCGACCGTGCCCTGGGCACCGGCGGCAAGGAGGAGCGACAGGGTTCCCTCCTCTACAACCCCGGTGGCCCCGGCGGTTCGGGCATGAGGTTCCCGACCCGCATCACCACCAAGAACACGCTCTGGGCCAAGACCGCGAAGGCGTACGACTTCGTCGGTTTCGACCCCCGGGGCGTGGGACACTCCGCGGCCATCTCCTGTATGGACCCGCAGGAGTTCGTCAAGGCACCCAAGGCCGACCCGGTGCCCGACAGCGAGGCCGACAAGCGCGCCCAGCGCAGGCTCGCCAAGCGGTACGCCGAGGGCTGCGCCGAGCGCAGCGGCCGTCTGCTGCCGCACATGACGACCCCGAACACCGCCCGCGACATGGACGTCATCCGTGCCGCGCTCGGTGAGAAGAAGCTCAACTACCTGGGCGTCTCCTACGGCACGTACCTGGGCGCGGTCTACGCGACGCTCTTCCCCGGGCACGTCCGCCGGATGCTCGTGGACAGCGTCGTCGACCCCTCCCGCGAGAAGGTCTGGTACCAGGCCAACCTCGACCAGGACCTCGCCTTCGAGACCCGCTGGGGCGACTGGAAGAAGTGGGTCGCCAAGAACGACGACGCGTACCACATCGGCAACACCCCCCAGAAGGTCCAGGCGGCCTGGGAGAAGCTGCGGGCGACCGCCAAGAAGAAGCCCATCGGCGGCGTGGTCGGCCCGGCCGAGCTGACCGGCTTCTTCCAGAACGCTCCGTACTACGACTCCATGTGGGCCTCGGTCGCCGAGGTCTGGAGCGCGTACCGCTCGGGTAACAGCAAGCCGCTGGTGGAGAACGCCGGTCCGGATCTCAAGGACACCGCGGGCAACATCTCCGCGGAGAACGGCAACGCGGTCTACACGGCCGTCGAGTGCACCGACGCCAAGTGGCCCACCAGCTGGCGGAAGTGGGACCGGGACAACACCCGCATCCACCGGCAGGCACCGTTCATGACCTGGTCCAACGCCTGGATGAACCTGCCCTGCGCCACCTGGCCGGCCAAGCAGCAGCGGCCGGTCGACGTCAGGACCGGCAAGGGTCTGCCGAACGTCCTGATCGTGCAGAGCGTCCGTGACGCGGCCACCCCCTACGGCGGCGCGGTCGAGCTGCACCGCCGCCTCAAGGGCTCGCGTCTGATCACCGAGCGGGACGCCGGCTCGCACGGTGTCACCGGCCAGGTCAACCCCTGCATCAACGACCGGGTCGACGCGTACTTCCTGACCGGGAAGACCGACGCCAAGGACGTGACCTGCGCTCCGCACGCCACGCCCAAGCCCAGCACGACCAAGGCCCTGCTGGGTGCGCTGGACCTGCCCGCCGTGCGCTGATGACGGCATGACAGGTGCCGGCAACACCGCATGACGGCACGCAGGGGCGGCCGGGAACCCTCCCGGCCGCCCCTGTCGTCGTCTCGGCCCGCGTGCGGTACGGCCCGCGCACCGCACGGGTCCGGCGGGCCGGTCACCGCGGCTTCCCGCTCCCGTCGTCCGCACCGAACACCGCGGCGAAGGCGGCCCTGGTGGGGGAGTCCTCCCGGCGGTCCAGCACGGCGAACACGACCCGGTCGAACCAGCCCGCGAACCGGCCGCCCGCCAGCAGCGCCGCCGCGAACGCCCGTGCCACATCGGCCGGTTCGTTGCGGAAGACCCCGCAGCCCCAGGCGCCGAGCACCAGCTGACGGTGCCCGCCGGCCGCCGCGACCTCCAGCACCCGCTCCGCACGCACCGCCAGCGCCGCCGCCACCCGTTCCGTCTCGGCCGGCCGCTGCCGCGCGATCACCCCGGCGTTCGGTGCGGCGGCCGTCAGGAAGCCCGCCTCGTACGGCACGTCGAGCAGCGTGCCGCGGTCGTCGCGGAAGACCGGGACACCGGGGGAGAGGATCACCCGGTCGCTGTAGAACGGGCTGGGATCGGCGCGGTGGACGGCGTAGAAGTCCGGCGCCTCGCGCACACAGGTGTAGAGCGCCGACCCACGGCACAGCGCCTCCTCCTGGGCCTGGGCGCCGTTGAGATAGCCGCCGCCGGGATTGCGCGCGGAGGCGAAGTTCAGCACGGCGAGCGGCCCCGCGCCCGACGCGGCCAGCCGCCGCCCGGCCGTGAGACTGCCCTCCCCCGTCACCTCGAACACCGTGCGCACGCCGGACGACGGCCCTGCCACGGCGACCGGCTCCGGACCGTACAGCCGGGTCCCGGCCCGCGCCCGTCCGACCGCCGCCGCGATCTCCACCAGCCGTCCGCCCGGGGCGTGGTACGCACCCGCCGCGACGATCCGCTCCGTTTCCTGTGCCATGCCACGCAGTCGGGCGCTCATCGTCGGCACCCCCGTATCCGATTCATCATGATGATCAAGGTACGGGCCGGCCGTGCGCCCCGCGAACGGATATCGCCGTCCGCCGCGGCCCTCAGTGCCGGCCGCCCCGCTCCGCCAGCCACCGGTCCTCGGCCGCGTACCCGAACAGCTTCTCGTCCGGATAGAAGCCGGCCATCCTCGGGAACAGCTCCCACCAGTCCCGCCCCTTGACCTGGTCGGCCAGCCAGGAGACCGTCGCGGGCAGCGACTCCTCGTACGTCGTCACCGCGCGATAGCCCAACTCGCGCTCCGCCGCGGTCATGTCGTAGACCAGTGGATGCGGAACCGTCCACGGGGTTTCGCCGACGTCGGACGACGGCGGGGGACCGTCCACCGTCACGATCTCGCTCCGCGGCGCGCCCATCGCCGCATCCACCGCCGCGGAGATCTCGGCCACCGTCGGCGCCTGCGGGTCGGCCGCGTTGAGCACCCGTGAGCCCGGCTTGCGGGCCGCCAGGCGGACCAGCTCCGCGAGGTTGTCGACATGCACCGGATGGAATTGGCTGCTGCCACCGTAGGCGAGCACCCGCACCCGGCGCCCGTCCAGCACCCGCTTGACGAAGTACAGCTCACGGGGCAGCGGACTGTACGGGCCGTGCACGGCGCAGGCGCGCAGCAGCGTCACGGGCAGCCGGTCGCCCAGCGCCAGCAGCGCCTGTTCCAGGGCGGCCTTGCGGGTGCCGTAGTCCTTGTCGCCCGGCCGCACGGTCGGCTGGGACTCCGGGACGGGCAGCGGATAGACCGGGAAGCCGTCCGGTTCCTCCATCGTCGCGAAGCTGCGCCCGCGGTCGTCCTCGTACACCACGCAACTGGAGATCACCACGGCCGACCCGATCCGGTCCGCCAGGGACGTCAGCTGCTGCGCGTGCGCGGCGCCGTACGCCACACAGTCCAGCAGTACGTCACAGCCCTCGCCGATCAGCCCGGCCAGCGCCGTGTCGTCCTCCCGGTCCACCGCCACCGAGCGGACCTCCCCGGGCCACGAGGCGTCGCGCCCGCCGTTCCGCGACGCGGCCCGCACCTCCCAGCCGTCCCGCGCCAGGGCCCGCACCGCTGCGCGCCCGATCTGCCCACTCGCCCCTATCACCACTGCGCTGCCTGAAGTCATGACGGGACACTAAGGGCCGCCGGACGGCGGCCGCCTGACGGTTCGCCCACGGCGCAAGGCGCTCCGGCCCCGGCCCGCCCTTCAGCGCGCGGGCCCCTTCCCGCTCCCGTGCCCCCGCCGCCCCTGAGCCCGCGCCTGTGCCTGCGCCTCGGCCTTGGCCTCGCCCGCGTAGGTGTCGACGTACTCCTGCCCGGACAGGGTGAGGATCGCGTACATGATCTCGTCGGTGACGGCGCGCAGCACGGTGCGTTCGTCCTCCAGCCCCGCATAGCGCGAGAAGTCCAGCGGGGCGCCGAAGCGGATGGTGATCCGCATGATGCGCGGCAGCCGCCGGCCCGTCGGCTGGGCCTCGAATGTGCCGATCATGGCGCACGGCACCACCGGCACCCCGGCCCGGAGGGCCATCGCGGCGACGCCGGTACGCCCCTTGTAGAGCCGGCCGTCGTGCGAGCGGGTGCCCTCCGGGTAGATGCCCAGCAGCCGTCCCTTGCGCAGCACGGAGAGGCCCGAGGAGATCGCCGCCTGCGAGGCCCGGCCGCCGGACCGGTCGACCGGGATCTGCCCGACGCCCCGGAAGAACGCCGCGGTCAGCCGCCCCTTCAGACCGGGGCCGGTGAAGTACTCGGCCTTGGCCAGGAAGGTCACCCGGCGCGGCACGATCGCCGGCATCACGAAGTGATCGGCGAACGACAGATGATTGCCGGCGATGATCGCCGCGCCCTCCTCCGGCACATGATCGAGTCCTTCGATCCGCGGCCGGAACACCAGCCGCAGCAACGGCCCCAGAAGCAGGTACTTCAGCACCTGGTAGAGCACAGGGCAGCTCTCCATTCCGTCGGCTCGCCGGGGCGGCCACCTCGTCGCAGGTCACATGGGCTGCCCGGAACGGCCAGTGAGTCTATGGGCAAGTGCCGTGGTGGGTAAGTACCTTCGACCGGATCGATGCTGACTCTTTCCCGGCGCCCGCGGCTGCCCCGGCCGCGGTGGCCCGCCCCGGCGCGCAGCCCCGGTGCCGCGCGCCCCGGTGGACACACCACCGCCCCGGCGTGACGCTGAGGGGGATGCGCACCGACGTGCACGCCCATCTCTGGAGCGAGGGCTACCTCCGGCTCCTGGAGTCCTACGGGCGCCGGGAGGCCGTCGCGCACCGCGGTCTGGGCGCCGGTGACAGCGCTCAGGACCTGGCGGCCCGGTTCGCGCTGAACGACGCCGCCGGTATCGACCACCAGATCCTGTCCGTGTCGCCCCAGGGCCCGTACTTCGCGGATGCCGGGCAGGCGGTCACGGCCGCCCGGTACGCCAACGACCACTACGCCGGCCTGGTCCGGGACCACCCCGCCCGCTTCGCCGCGTTCGCTGCGCTCCCGCTCCCGCTGCCGCATCTCGACGCCTCCCTGGCGGAGTTGGCCCGCGCACTCGACGAACTGGGCATGGCGGGGGCCGGCGTGACCACCGACATCTTCGGCCGCAGCCTCGACGACCCCGCCTTCACCGCGCTCTTCGAGGAGCCCGACCGGCTGCTGCTCGGCACCGACTTCCCCTACCAGAACGGACCGCGACTGCGGCGCGCCGTCACCTTCCTCACCGAGGCCCTCCCGCCGGAGCAGGCCGAGCGCGTCCTGACGGCGGGCGCCCCACTGGTCCGGCGGCGCGAGCCGTAGCCCCGGGACGCCACCGCCGACTTCTTCCCTTTCGGTAGCCGCTTTGGCATCCGCGGACAACTTTCGACTCTGCTTGAGCGATGCCCGGTTGACCCGCCGTACTGCCCGGCAACCGAGCCCGTCCCCACCATCCGGGCCGAGGACAGGAGTCACAGATGTCCCGAAAGAAGAAGGTCGGCCGGCGGCAGAAGATCCTCATCTGCGTCAGCGCCGCGGCACTGGTCGGCGGCATCGCCATCGCCACCACGGGCACCAGCCAGGCGTCGTCGGCCTGCGAGGGACTGTCCACCGCGCTGAAGAACAACCAGCAGTTCATCGCCGACCAGCAGGCCAAGCCGGACGCCCAGTCGGCGGCGCGGATCGCCAACCGGCAGGCCGTGATCAAGGAGATCCAGCTGAAGCAGCGGGCCTCCGGGTGCGCCGAGGGCGGGGACGCGGCCGAGGGCGCCCCGCCGACGGCGGAGCAGCCACCCGCCGGCGGCGGCGCGTCCGGGTCGCAGGACCCGTCCGGATCGGCGCAGCCACCCGCCTCGGACGACCCGCCCGCGTCCGGTGACTCGTCCGCGACGGGAGCCCCGCCGGCCGGCGACGGCGACGTGGTGTGCCCCGGCTCGACGGTGACCCTCTCCGGCGAGGGCGGCGCACCCGCGGCGTCCAGCGGCGAGTTCCCCATCGGCACCGAACTGAAGGTGACCAACCTGGACAACAACAAGTCGACGACCGTCTCCGTCACCTCCACCTCGGGCAGCTGCGCGCTGCTGAACAACGCGGCGTTCGAGGAGGTCCGTGAGGAGGGCAAGAACCTGATCCGGCGCGCCCGCATCGAGCGCGTGGGGTAACCCCGGTCCGGTGGCCGGCAGCGGAGCCGCCTCCTCCGCTGCCGGCCACCCTGTCTCCGGGCGGTATCCGCAGGCCGTACGGGCGACCTCACGGCGTGGCCGCTTGTCCGTGCGGGCGCGGCGGGATGGCCTGGGGCCGCCGGGCGCCGCGTGTCCCTGTCGGGCTCCGGCATGTGAACCCACCGAGCGTTCCCCAGGAGACCGCGATGCCCGTGAGCCGTCGACGCCGATCCGCCCTGCCCGCCACCGTGCTCGCCACGCTGTCCGCGGCCCTGCTCTGCGCCGGTCCGGCCGGCGCCGACGAGCCGCCGGCCGCAGATCAGGGCCTGGTGCTCACCATGACCGGAGCGGGCAGCTCCTGGAGCCGCGGGGTGCGGCTCAGCTGCCCGGACATCCACCGCAGACATCCGCACGCGCATGCCGCGTGTGACGCGCTGACCTGGGCCCGCGGCGACCTGGACGCGCTGCCCGGCGAGCCGCACACCTGCACCAGGGAGTACGACCCGGTCACCGTCACCGCGACCGGCACCTGGCGCGGCATCCCGGTCAACTGGCGCAAGGAGTTCCCCAACGCCTGCACCATGGACTCCGCCACCGGGCCGGTCTTCCGCTTCTGAACGGCGCCCCGGCCGGCCCGGCTCAGACCGGCCGCGCGGCCACCACGCCGACCGTCACCAGCGCCACCACCACCCAGAAGAACCAGACCCACCCATTGGAGCCCAGCGCCACGGTGTAGGCGGTCGCGGCCACCAGCCCGCCCACCGTGCACACGGCCATCGCCTTCACAGATCCGGGCATACCCGCACCCTCCTCACGGCGGCCGGGGCGCCGACCGAACGACGCGGGCCGCGGCCATGGGACCATCGTCCCCGGCCGCGGCCCGTACCGCCACAGGCGCGGTGTGCGGTCACTGCCCCCGTGCGTTGAGCGAGGCGAGGTAGGCGTTGTAGTCGGCCAGGTCCTTGTCCCCGTTGCGGTCGGCGGCCCGGTCCGCGCGCTGCGCCTGGCGCTCCTCGGACTTGTACCACTGGAAGACCAGGGCGATCAGCACCACCACGGACGGGATCTCGCTGAAGGCCCAGGCGATCCCGCCGGCCGCCGACTGGTCGGACAGCGCGTCGATCCCGAGCGAGGCGGGCGGGTTCAGGAAGGTGCCGACCATCGGCTCCGAGGCCATCATCAGCGCGATGCCGAAGAACGCGTGGAACGGCATGCCCGCGAACAGCTCCAGCATCCGCATCACGTAACCCGGCCGGTGCGGGCCCGGGTCGACGCCCATGATCGGCCAGAAGAACACCAGGCCCACCGCGAGGAAGTGCACCATCATCCCGATGTGCCCGGCCCGGGACTCCATCAGGAAGTCGAACAGCGGCGAGAAGTAGAGCGCGTAGAGGCTCGCGATGAACAGCGGGATGGTGAAGGCCGGGTGCGTGATGATCCGCATGTAGCGGCTGTGCAGCAGCGCGACCAGCAGTTCCCGCGGTCCCTTGCGGCCGCGGCCGGCGGCCGGCAGGGCGCGCAGCGCCAGCGTGACCGGCGCCCCGAGCAGCAGCAGGATCGGCGAGAGCATGCTGATGACCATGTGCTGGACCATGTGCACGCTGAACATCGCCATGCCGTAGTCGTTGAGCCCGGTGCACATCACCAGTGCCACCGACAGGACGCCCAGCGCCCAGGCGACGGTACGGCCCGCCGGCCAGGAGTCCCCCCGGCGCCGCAGCCGGACGACGGCCCAGCCGTACAGCCCCAGCCCCAGCAGACAGCCGACGAGAAAGACCGGATCACCACCGAACTCCAGGCCTCTCCCCAGCGTGAACGGCGGCAGATCCATGTTCATGCCGTCCATGCCGTGCCCGCTGTGATCCATCCGCTCGCTCCTGATTCGTACCAATGCTCCGGCGACAAGACTAGAACCGCCCCCGGCCGGGGAATCGGCCGGGGGCGGTTCGTGTGGGGCGCGCCTATCGCGCGGCGACCACGGAGGTCACAGCACGCACTCGGCCTCGCCGTAGCGCTCGGCGGGCACCGTCTTGAGCGTCTCCACGGCCTCCGCCAGCGGCACCAGCGTGATGTCGGTGCCGCGCAGCGCCGTCATCATCCCGAACTCACCGCGGTGCGCGGCCTCGACGGCGTGCCAGCCGAAGCGGGTGGCGAGCACCCGGTCGTACGCGGTCGGGGTGCCGCCGCGCTGGACGTGCCCGAGGATGACCGGACGCGCCTCCTTGCCGAGCCGCTCCTCCAGCTCCACGGACAGCTGCCGGGCGACGCCGGCGAAGCGCTCGTGGCCGTACATGTCCTTGCCGCCGATGTCGAAGGACATGGTGCCCTCGCGCGGCTTGGCGCCCTCGGCGACGACCACGATCGCGAACTTCTTGCCGGCCTCGAAGCGCGCCGAGACCCGGGCGGTCAGCTCCTCGATGTCGAAGGGACGCTCCGGCACCACGATCGCGTGCGCACCGGCCGCCATCCCCGAGTGCAGCGCGATCCAGCCGGTGTGTCGCCCCATCACCTCGACGATCATCACCCGCTGATGCGACTCGGCGGTGGTCTTGAGCCGGTCCAGCGCCTCGGTGGCGACGCCCACCGCGGTGTCGAAGCCGAACGTCACATCCGTGACCGCGATGTCGTTGTCGATGGTCTTCGGCACGCCGACGATCGGCAGCCCGGCGTCCGACAGCAGCCGCGCCGCCTTCAGCGTGCCCTCACCGCCGATCGGGATGATCGCGTCCAGGCCCAGCTCGGCGACATGGCCGCGGGCCCGCTCCACGCCGTCCCGCAGATGTGCCGGCTGGACCCGGGACGACCCGAGGATGGTGCCACCGCGGGCCAGGATGCCGCCGACGGCATCGAGGTCGAGCTTGCGGTAGTCGCACTCCAGCAGGCCCTTCCAGCCGTCACGGAAGCCGATCACCTCATCGCCGTGATCGGCGGTGGCGCGGTGGACGACGGACCGGATGACGGCGTTCAGTCCGGGGCAGTCGCCGCCGGAGGTGAGGACACCAATACGCATTGCTCGCAAAACCTCTGCAACTCAACCGGGGGCCCGGACCCCGTCGTCCGGTTGGATTCCGCACACCCTACAAGCGCGGGGCCACCGGGAGCACGTACGCCCGCAGTGCGGACTGCGGGCGTACGGAATGCCGTCATTCCGGGCGCGTGACCAGGAGCGGAAACGCCCGGAAGCGAACCAAGCGGTCCTTAGGCGGGCTGGGTGGCCGCGGCGATCCGCTCCTGGCGCAGCGCCTCGTACCAGGTGTCGTCCACCGGGGGCAGCGCGTTCACATCGAGGGCCAGCTTGATCAGCAGGTCGGCGATGTGCGGATTGCGCGCCATCACCGGACCGTGCATGTACGTACCGAAGACGGTGTCGTTCCACGCGCCCTCGTAGCCGTCGCCGACGCCGTTGCCCTTGCCGAAGCGCACCTTGGCGAACGGCCGGGCGGTCTTGCCCAGGTGCGTCACACCCTGGTGGTTCTCGAAGCCGGTCAGCGGCGGCAGCCCCAACTGCGGGTCGATGTCGGCGAGTACGTCACCGACGCAGCGCTCGGCCTCGCCGCGGGCGCTCACCACGTCCAGCAGACCCAGGCCCTGCTGCCGCTCCCCGAGGTCGTTGATGAACTCATGACCCAGGATCTGGTAGCCGGCGCACACCGAGAACACGATCGCACCGTTGGAGACCGCACGGCTCAGACCGCCGTCGCGGATCAGCCGCTCGGAGGCCAGCCGCTGCGGCCGGTCCTCACCGCCGCCGATCAGGTAGATGTCGCCGGAGGTGGGGATCTGCTGGTCGGACCGTACGTCCAGGCGCTGGACGTCCAGACCGCGCTGGCGCGCCCGCCGCTCCACCACCAGGGCGTTCCCCTGGTCGCCGTACGTGCTCAGCAGGTCCGGGTAGATCCACACCAGGCGCAGGCTGTTGTCACTCATGCTCGCTCGTCCTTGTCCGCGCATCACGTCAGTTGCCCACGCGCCGGCGCAGGTCCTGGAAGGCCGTGTAGTTGGCGATGATCTCGATCCGGCCGGGCGGTGCCAGCTGCACCGCCTCGTCGAGGCTCTCGCAGACCTGGAAGTCGAGGCCTGCGACCTCCAGCCGCACCGCCAGGTCCAGCTTGCGGTCCCCGAGCACGAAGATGGGGTGCCCGGCCAGCCGGGTGTAGTCGACGTCCCACAGCCAGGAGGTGTCGGTGCCGTCCGCGCCGCGTGCGTTCACCGACATGATCACCGGGGTGGGCGGCGGGTCGATCAGCGAGAACGTCTCCAGCCAGCCGGCCGGGTTCTTCGCCAGCAGCAGCCGCAGCTCTCGCTCCATGAACGTGACCACGTCATAGCGCCCGGCCACCGCCTGCACCGAGTACATCCGCTCCAGGGCCACCTGCGGCGGCACCCCGAACGCGGCGGCGACCGCGGCGGACGTGGTGGCGTTGGCCTTGTTGGCGCGGCCCGGCAGCTGGAGCTTGATCGGCCAGGCGCTGCCGTGCGGGTCCAGGACATGGTCGCCGGACAGCGCCCAGCTGGGGGTGGGGCGGCGGAAACCGCACTCGGCGCAGAACCAGTCGTCGCCCGGCCGCTGCATCACACCACCGCACGAGGGGCAGGACCAGGCGTCGTCCTTCCACTCCTGTCCGGCCGCGACCCACACCACGTTCGCGGACGACGAGGCCGCCCACACGATCAGCGGGTCGTCCGCGTTGGCGATGATCAGGGCCTTGGAGCCCGCCAGCCCCTCGCGCCAGTGCTCGGCCAGCATGCGGGTCTCCGCGGCACGGTCGAGCTGGTCGCGCGAGAGGTTCAGCAGCGCTATGGCCTTCGGCGTCACATCGCGGGCCACGCCGGAGAGGTACTTCTCGTCCACCTCGATGACGCCGTACTTGGCGTCCGATCCACCCGCCAGCGCGGAGGTGATGCCGGCCGGCATGTTGGCGCCGAGCGCGTTGGAGACCACCGGGCCGCTGGCCCGCAGCGCCTCCGCGATCAGTCGCGTCGTGGTCGTCTTGCCATTGGTCGCCGACACCAGGATGACGTCCAGGTGCCGGGCCAGCCGGGCCAGCAGGTCGGGGTCGAGCTTGAGCGCCACCCGGCCACCGATCACCGATCCGCTGCCGCGGCCCGCCGCGCGCGATACCGCCGCCGCGGCCTTGCCTGCCGTCACGGCCAGCTTGGCCCGCGGCGACAGCGGCTCCGTGTTGCCTGCCATCGTCTTCGATCCTCCTTGCATCCGGCGCCCGCCTGCCGTGGGGCTACCGGTGGAACGCCTCCTCCGCAGCCGATGACCGGCCGGGGCTTCGGTCGGGGATCAGCCTATCGAGATCCGGCCGCAGCCCCGAACCCCGCCACCCGTGCGGCGACATCCGCTGTGTTCAGGACCGTACGCTTGTCCCCATGCGTCCCCGCACCATTCCCGGCAGTTCCGGCCATGTCCGCCCGCTGCGCCTGCTCGGCGATCCGGCCCTGACCGAGCCCTGCCAGGAGGTCACCGTCTTCGACGACGAGCTGGCCCGGCTGGTCGAGGACATGTACGCGACAATGTACGCCGCGCACGGGGTGGGTCTCGCCGCCAACCAGATCGGCGTCCCGCTGCGGGTGTTCGTCTACGACTGCCCCGACGACGAGGATCGCCGCCATCTGGGGCACCTCGTCAACCCCCGGCTCGTCGACGTCGACGGCCCGGTCATCCGCGGGCCCGAGGGCTGTCTCTCGCTCCCCGGCATCGAGGCCGGCACCCCGCGCCACGACCACACCGTCGTGACCGGGGTGAGCCTGACCGGTGAACCCAGGACGGTGACCGGCACCGGCTTCTTCGCCCGCTGCCTCCAGCACGAGTGCGACCACCTCGACGGCGGCCTCTACGTCGACCACCTCACCGGACTGCGCCGCCGCCGGGCGCTGCGCGCCGCGGCGAAGGCCCCGTGGGCCGCACCGGCGGGGGCGTCCGGCCGCTGAGCGACGGGCGGCGCCCGCCGGTGTCACCGACCGGCGCCGCCCGCCGTTTCGCCGACCGGTGCTCAGAAGCCGGGGCCGTCCGCGCGGTCCTCGACCGCGACCAGCTGCCCCCAGAGCAGATCGGCCAGCTGCTTGACCAACTCCTCGCGTGAGCAGGGACGTTCGCGCAGCCACCAGTCACCGGCGTGCTGCATCATGCCGACGATGCCATGGCCCCAGACGCGTGCCGTCAGCTCGCCGCCCGGTCCCAGGTCGAGCCGGTCGGTGATCACCTTGGCCAGCTCCTCGCCGAGCCGGCGCAGCAGGGGGGCGGAGTGCCGCCCGACGTCGAAGCCGGACTCGGAGGCGTTGTCCTCGTCCGACGGGTGCATCAGGAAGCGGTAGACCTGCGGCCGGGCCTCGATCGCGAGCAGGTAGGCGTCGAGGGTGGCCTCGACCCGGTCCCGGCGTAGTACGGGAGCGTCCAGCGCGGTCGCCAGATTGGCGAGCAAGGCGTCCGTGTGCCGTACGGCGAGTGCGCGGTACAGCCCGCCCTTGTCGCCGAAGTGCCGGTAGAGGATCGGCTTGGTGATGCCGGCCTCGGCGGCGATGGCGTTCATCGAGGCGTCCGGGCCGTCGCGCAGCACAATGCGCTCGGCGGCCTCCAGCAGCTCCCGCCGTCGGCGCTCGGTCGCCGTCTGCCGGCTGCCGCTGTGCCCTGTGCTTTCCATGGTCGTGCTCCCCACCCTTGTGAATCCGTGGCGCTGGCGCAACGTAACACCCGATCTCCACGGCGATTTCGTTCCCAGGGGAGTTGACATTTCTTACTGGCGAGTAACACACTTCGGGTTACCGCTAGTAACACAGTAATGCCTGGGCAGCTGGAGGGGACATGGCCGAGTTCACCATGGAGCTCAACGACGAGCAGAAGGATGTCCGTGACTGGATTCACGGCTTCGCCGCGGACGTCATGCGCCCCGCCGCCGCCGAGTGGGACGAGCGCGAGGAGACCCCCTGGCCCGTGATCCAGGAGGCCGCCAAGATCGGCCTGTACTCCCTCGACTTCTACGCCCAGCAGTTCTTCGACCCGACGGGCCTCGGCATCCCCATGGCGATGGAGGAGCTGTTCTGGGGTGACGCCGGTATCGGTCTGTCCATCGTGGGCACCGGTCTGGCCGCCGTCGGCGTGCTCGCGAACGGCACGGAGGAGCAGATCGGCACCTGGGTCCCGCAGATGTACGGCGACGTCAACGACGTCAAGGTCGCCGCCTTCTGCTCGTCGGAACCGGACGCCGGCTCGGACGTCGCCGCCATGCGGACCCGTGCGGTCTACGACGAGGCCAAGGACGAGTGGGTGCTCAACGGCACCAAGACCTGGGCCACCAACGGCGGCATCGCCAACGTCCATGTCGTCGTCGCGGTCGTCGACCCGGATGCCGGCTCCAAGGGGCACGCCTCCTTCATCGTCCCCCCGAACACGCCCGGCCTCTCCCAGGGGCAGAAGTTCAAGAAGCACGGCATCCGCGCCTCGCACACCGCCGAGGTCGTCCTGGAGGACGTCCGGGTGCCCGGCCACTGCCTGCTCGGCGGCAAGGAGAAGCTCGACGAGCGCCTCGCCCGGGCCCGCGAGAACGCCAAGAAGGGCGGTGAGAGGGTGAAGAACGCCGCGATGGCCACCTTCGAGGCGTCCCGTCCCGCCGTCGGCGCGATGGCGGTCGGCACCGCGCGGGCGGCCTACGAGGAGGCACTGGAGTACGCGAAGACCCGCTCCCAGTTCGGCCGCCCGATCATCGACAACCAGGGCGTGGCCTTCCAGCTCGCCGATATGTGCACCCAGATCGACGCCGCCCGCCTGCTCGTCTGGCGCGCCTCCTGGATGGCGGTGGCCGGCAAGCCGTTCACCTCTGCCGAGGGCTCCATGTCGAAGCTCTTCGCCAGCGAGGTCGCCAAGAAGGTCACCGCCCAGGCCGTACAGATCCTCGGCGGCAACGGCTTCACCCGCGAGTACCCGGTCGAGCGGATGCACCGTGACGCCGCCATCTACACCATCTTCGAAGGCACCAGCGAGATCCAGCGCCTGGTGATCGCCCGGACGCTCTCGGGGATGCCGATTCGCTGAGGTCAACTCCCGGGAAAACAGGCGGACTTCCCGGTATTCGAGGGTCCCACCCAGTCGCTGGGCGGGGCCCTCGTGCGTTTCTGGAACCGCCGCGGAGTCGCACATCGGGCCAGGGCCCGGTGTGCGGCTTCTTGTGTGTGCCGGATGCCCTCCGGCGGTGCGCGTCACCTGCGTCCCTCCGCCCGGGCGGCCGGTCCGAGGGGCCCCGCATCCCCTTGACGACGGGAACGCCGCGTTCTACTTTCCTTCCATAAAGCAAAACATTGATTCCGCGATACGGAATTACCCCCCTCTGGCGCTTCGCTGGAGCTTGCCCGTGACTGGTCGACGCAGGAGTACGCGATGCCTCGAATGACAGCCGCCCGCGCCGCGGTGGAGATCCTCAAGCGGGAGGGCGTGACCCACGCCTTCGGAGTGCCGGGTGCCGCGATCAACCCCTTCTACGCGGCGCTCAAGGGCGCGGGCGGGGTCGACCACACGCTGGCGCGGCATGTCGAGGGCGCCTCGCACATGGCCGAGGGCTACACCCGGACCCACCCGGGCAACATCGGCGTCTGCATCGGCACGTCGGGGCCGGCCGGCACGGACATGATCACCGGCCTCTACTCCGCCATCGGTGACTCGATCCCGATCCTGTGCATCACCGGCCAGGCCCCCACCGCGGTGATCCAGAAGGAGGACTTCCAGGCCGTCGACATCGCCGCCATCGCCAAGCCGGTCACCAAGGCCGCGACCACGGTGATGGAGGCCGCGCAGGTCCCCGGCGTCTTCCAGCAGGCCTTCCACCTGATGCGCTCCGGACGCCCCGGCCCGGTCCTCATCGACCTGCCGATCGACGTCCAGCTGACCGAGATCGACTTCGACCCCGATACCTACGCGCCGCTGCCGGCCTTCAAGCCGGCCGCCACCCGCGCCCAGGTCGAGAAGGCCCTCGCCATGCTCAACGCGTCCGAGCGGCCGCTGATCGTCGCCGGCGGTGGCATCATCAACGCCGACGCCTCCGAACTGCTGCGGGAATTCGCCGAGTTGACCGGTACGCCGGTCGTTCCCACGCTGATGGGCTGGGGCATCGTCCCCGACGACCACGAGCTGAACGCCGGCATGGTCGGCCTCCAGACCTCGCACCGCTACGGCAACGCGAACTTCCTGGAGTCCGATTTCGTCCTGGGCATCGGCAACCGCTGGGCCAACCGCCACACCGGCAAGCTGGACGTCTACACCCGGGGCCGGACGTTCGTCCATGTCGACATCGAGCCGACCCAGATCGGCAAGATCTTCGCCCCCGACTACGGCATCGCCTCGGACGCCAGGGCCGCGCTGGAGCTGTTCGTCGAGGTGGCCAAGGAGCTGAAGGCCGCAGGCGAGCTGCCCGACCGCGGCGACTGGGCCGCCTCGACCCAGGAGCGCAAGGCCCGGCTCCAGCGGCGTACCCACTTCGACGACATCCCGATGAAGCCGCAGCGCGTCTACGAGGAGATGAACAAGGCCTTCGGCCCGGAGACCCGCTACGTCACCACCATCGGCCTCTCCCAGATCGCCGGCGCGCAGATGCTGCACGTCTACAAGCCGCGCCACTGGATCAACTGCGGCCAGGCCGGCCCGCTCGGCTGGACCATCCCGGCCGCGCTGGGCGTCGCCACCGCCGACCCGGAGACACCGGTCGTCGCGCTCTCCGGCGACTACGACTTCCAGTTCATGCTCGAGGAGCTGGCCGTCGGTGCCCAGCACCGCATCCCGTACGTCCATGTCCTGGTGAACAACGCCTACTTGGGCCTGATCCGGCAGGCGCAGCGCAACCTCGACATCAACTTCCAGGTCAACCTGGAGTTCGAGAACATCAACGCGCCGGAGCTGGGTGTCTACGGCGTGGATCACGTCAGGGTCGCCGAGGGCCTGGGCTGCAAGGCGGTCCGGGTCACCGACCCGAGCCGGCTGGGCGCCGCCTTCGAGGAGGCCAAGAAGCTGGCCGCCGAGCACCGTGTCCCGGTCGTCGTCGAGGCCATCCTCGAACGGATCACCAACATCTCGATGAGCGGTTCCGACATCGCCAGTGTCCAGGAGTGGGAGGACCTCGCGACCGAGCCCGGTCACGCGCCCACCGCGGTCAAGCCGCTCAAGGTCTGAGACCCGGCCGGCGGCGGCCCGTACGACGGACCGCGCCGGACTTCCGGCCGTGACGCCGGGTGCGGTGCGCACCTCGCGCCCGGCGCCACCGCCCCCCGTAAAGAAGCGGACGGCGCGCACCTTCCTCCGCCGCCGCCCACCCCTTCCGAGATGCGAAAGAGGCACCTGATGAGCAGTCTTCCCAAGGTCGCGTGGATCGGTCTGGGCATCATGGGCTCGCCCATGGCCGAGAACCTGATCAAGGCCGG